>CAZNVA010000184.1:0-2649 GCA_964576335.1 uncultured Thermotogae bacterium
AGAACTTCTTTCAATCAATTAATTCAGGACGCCGCGGCGTGGGCAATCAGCCTCCAGCCCGAGTCGGTTTCGACGAACGTACTCATCCTCGGCCCTGAACCTCCAGGTAACTTCCTCCCGGTAATCGTCGTATCGGCACTCAGAGTATACGTAACGATCAGCAGGTCGTCCCGGCGGGTCGTCTTAAAGTTGCCGAGACTGTAGCTTCCGAGGTCGGCCTGTTTCAGTGCTTCAAGCTCCTCTCGCCTGTTCTTAAACCCGGCTCCGTCGATCGCCTGGAAATCCTTCGCTATCGCGTTTTCCAGCAGGGCAATATTGGAGTTGTTGACGTAAGTAAAGAACTGCTTGACTAGATCTTTTCCCGACTTTTCTTCGTCGTCTTCATCTTCGTCGTCCTCGTCGACCACCCGAACCTTTACCTCGTAGGTCCGTTTACTGGAGCCCAATCCGGCGCCAGGTTTGCTGTACTCGAACGATATCGTGGTGGTTCCTTCGTTCAACGCCTGAAACGTCCAGGTTTCCGTGCCCGGAGCGCCCAGGGCACCGCCACTGCTGGCCTGAGACGAGTGGCTCGTCTGCCAGAGCACGGTATGATCGCTGATTCGGGCGGAATCCGACCAGGAATAACCGGTAGAAGCGTTGGAACAGAGCGTGACCTGAAGACGGCCGTGGGTCGCGAGCTTGACGCTCTCAGTTATCCGGCTTTTGAACTGGAAGTCGTCACAGTCCGCACTCAACTTAACCGGCTCGAGTCGACCGAGGTGATCCGCGGCTCGAGCGGAACCGACCAAACCGACCAGAGTCGCCGAAACAAACAAGAAGACAATCAGAATGGAACCAAATTTTTTAATTTTAACCGACCTCCCGGTTTTCATTGCTTTGATTTTGCTGGAATTTATTCTATTGACTTTACCTGATTTCGACAATTAAGTTGCTACTTCCGCGAAACCTAATCCTGACCGAGAACCCGGACGGACTCCCCCAGATAGTTCTCCACGTAAGACTTCTGGATTATCACGACTATCGTGATCGTCAGCGGCGTGGCGATAATGATCCCGGGAATACCGAGCAGCAGGCCGATTATGACCTGAGCCGTCAGCAGAACCACGGGCGAGAGGGAAACGGTCCGCTGCTGAATCAGCGGCGTCACGAGGTAGCCCCCGATCGAATGGACTACTACGAATATTATCCCGACGGGAACCAGCAGGACCGGGTTCTCGATCAGGGCGACAAGAAAAGCCGGAATGACTGCGATGATCGGGCCGAGTAAAGGAATAAAGGCCATGAGTCCGGCCAGTAGCCCGAGGGCGAGCGGACTGGGTATTCCGGCGGCAAGCAGGCCGATCGTGGTCAACACCCCGACGCTGACCATGACGACCAGCCTGCCGGTCAACCACTTCTCCAGGGCCGTCCCGATCGCCTCCAGGGTCTCCCTGACCTCGCTCCTTCGGTTCCCCGGGAAGAGCTTCAGCGTGCCCTCCACGTAAAGCTCCGGGTTCAGCGCCATGTAAATCCCGGCGACGAGCACGAAAGCGACCGAGACCACGACTCCGACCGTCTCGGAGAAGAACCCGGTCAGATTACCGACGACCCCGCTGCCGAGCGACCAGAGCTTCTCCGTTTCGTCCGTCAGGGAGAGCAGCGTCTGCCCCCAGCCCGTCCCCTGGAGCAACTTGCCGAGGTCCTCCTGGGCCTGCGGTAACTTTTCCCGGATAACCGTTACTTCCCTGGCGACCCGGCTGCCGAGAAACCAGCCCCCGAGGACAGAAATCAGAAGCAAAGTCAGGATGACTCCCACGACCGCAAGCCGGTAAGGGACCCCGAAGCGGTCCTTGACCGTGCCCGCGAGCCCGCTAAGCAGTACGGCAAACAGGATCCCCGCGTAGAGCATGACCAGAACGTGGATGACCGAACTGGCCAGCGTAAAAAGGAGCACCAGGGCGGCAACGACACCGGCAACGAGCAAAAACCGTCTCAGCGACCGGAACTCTTCGATAAACCGTTCGTCCACTCGGACCCTCCTCGGAAAACGGGTAATGATAAACTAGTTACTTGCTTTAAGACCTCTACCGGTAAACCCGCGGTAAATGGCTTCTATCAGGAAGGAACCGCCAATCATGCCGATCAAGACGTAAATATCCCATAACTGACTGGCTCCGTGCCAGACGAGTGCCGCGAAGGCAATGGCACAGACCACGGTTCCGGCGCCCGCAAGCCAGCGCTTGCTGTCCGTCTCCTCGTGAAGCTGGAAGTTCGCGGCGTTGACCGCGGTAAAGATCAGCAGGAAACCGGCACTGCCCATCACCGATATACTCGATATATCCAGAAGGTTTGCCACCAGCAGGCCGAGCCCGGCAGTGAGAAACAGGCCCTCCAGCGGCTGGTCCCAGATTTTCTTCTCGAGCGTCTTCGGCAGTTCCCCGTCCTTGGCAATAATGTAGCTAACACGAGAAGTAGAGTAAAGCGTTGCGTTAATCGCCGAACTCGTGGAAAGCAGAGCCGCGATGGCGATGATCACGAAACCGACCTGTCCCAGAACCGGCTCCGCCGCAGCTGCCAGAGCGTAGTCCTTGGCGCTAACGATTTCGCTAACCGGCAGGTTGCCCACGGTCATGAACGAGATGGCAATGTACAGAACAACAGTAAAGC
>CAZNVA010000185.1:0-2620 GCA_964576335.1 uncultured Thermotogae bacterium
TGATCCCCGGAACGAGCGCCTGCCTTGCTATCTTTGCCGTTCCCAGTATCCCCCACTTGGCCGTATTTGACATCTCGCAGGATCCACCTCCTGGCTGGATTAGCGTTTTATGAAGTTAAACCTCCGTGACAATCTTGACTAATATTTTCGAAATATTAACGTATACCTTTCAGATTTTTAACCTTTAACGGAACCGGCCAGCAGGCCGCGAATGAAGTACCTGCCCATCAGGATATACACCAGCAGTACTGGTAAAGCTGCCAGAATCGCGCCTGCCATCGGCATGTTCCAGGTGGTCGCCTGCCCCCCTGCCATCTGAGATAGAGCAACCGTAATCGGGTTGGAAGAGTGGGAGGTCAGCGTAATTCCCCAGAGGAACTCGTTCCAGATCTGTGTAAACTGCCAGATCGCCACTACCACAAAACCGGGTATGGAAAGAGGCACCATGACCTTGAAATAGAGGCCAAAAAACCCTGCTCCGTCCATTTGGGCCGACTCGACAAGAGAGTCGGGTATTCTGGCGTAAAAGTTGCGGAATATCAAAGTAGTAATCGGAATACCGTAAACCACGTGAGCCAGGATCAATCCGGGGAGACCCCCGTAGAGGTTGAGTCGGCGCAGCGTCTGGAACAGCGGCAAAAGGATAATCTGATAGGGAATGAACATGCCAAACAGCATCAAGGTGAAGACGGTTTCGTGCCCCTTGAATTGCCACTTGGAAAAGACGTACCCGTTCAAAGAACCGAGAATCGCCGACAGAACCGTGCCGGAGACTGCCAGAATCAGACTGTTCGTGAAGTTCGGGATGAGCTTCTGGTACGCCTGGACGAAACTGTTCCAGTTGACCTGCCTCGGCGGGAACCAGGAAGTGGCCAGACTGATGTTTTCGGGATGTTTGAGGGCAGTAATTATGGTCATGTAAACGGGCATCAGGTAGAACAGGGCAAGTAAAACCAGGATCGTGTAGAGCAGGACCCTCGTCCAGCTGGCCTCATCGATAAGGTTCGATATCTTGGTGATCACTTTATCCCCTCCGTTCTCGGTAAGCGCTAACCAGGTAAGGGACGATGAAGAGCGAGGCCATCAGAAACAGCACGACTGCAATGGCCGCTCCGGCAGCGAAATTGTTTGCTCGAAAACTTTTCAGGTACATCAGTACGGCCGGGTGACCAGTCTCCGCGTTATCCGGCCCCGTCATGGCAAATATCAGGGAGAATAGCTTCAACGAGATATGCGCCATGATGATTACCGCGCTCAGCACCACGGGTTTGACCATCGGTATTGCCACGCGAGTGTAATACTGGAACTGATTCGCCCCGTCCAGTTCGGCCGCCTCCCGCAGGTCTGTCGATACGCCTCGGAGACCCGCCAGAAACATCGCCATTGTATAGCCGGAATACTGCCAGACCGCGGCAAGGATAATGCCGAGCGTCGCCAGGTTTAGCCCGTGCTCTTCGGGATACGGCAGTATCTTCGGCGTAAAGCCCCGACCAAAGGCGATCCAGAGCACGAGGATGAGCGCGGCGCCAGCCATGCTCAACGCCCTCCTGTCCTGACCCGACTTCCAGCTCCTGTAGGCGAGAGTTAGAATGACAAAAGCAACCAGCCCGCCGGTGATAAACGGCAGGTTCTGCCAATTAAACGTCAGTATCGTCCCCTCGCTGCTAAGCCAGCGAAACCTGAGGGGCGGCAGGCCAATGAAAGTTGGCAGGCGGTTGATTCCTCCACCCGGCGAGAGCAACCAGCGCCATATCGTCCCCGTAACGATAAAGGAGAGGGACATCGGATAGAGGAAGATCGTCCGGAAGAAACTTTCGCCCGCCGGCTGTCTGTCCAGCAGTATAGCCAGAAAGAGCCCGACGATGATGGCGCCGACGATGATTAGAACCGAGTAAAACGCTGCGTTAACCAGCGATTGGCGAAAACGAGCATTAAGAAAACCGGTAAAGAGCTGACCGTAATTTCCGAGGCCGATGACGTTGATGATCGGGTTCTCTGCCAGAGCCGCTCCTTTTCCCCAATCCGTTATCGATACGTAAAAGGTTCGGCCGATGAAACCGTAGACGAAAACGCCGACCAGCGCCAGGGACGGAAACAGAGTCAAAAGCGCCCAGAACTTGTCTTTATGACGTCGCCAGTTCATTTTGCACTCTCATCCCTTTTTCTGTGATTATCCGGTCCGACCAAATCAAGAAAAACAGGGCCCGGAAAGTCCCGGGCCCCGGTGAAATTCTAACTAATTAGATAATTCCGTTCTGCTTTGCGATTGCTTCCATCATCATCATTGCCTGTTCCGGATTCCTGTTCTTGAGGAACTGTTCCATCACGGTGGCCATGTCGTTCATAAAGCCTTCGTTCGCGACGACGCCGTGCCTCATGCTGCCGACCAGAGTGTCGTTTCGGAAGTCCTTGGCAGCCGACTGGGAGTACTCGTTGTACTTGGAGATGTCACTGTCCAGTCTGGGTGAAATGGAACCCTTCTTCGGGTTGAATATGTCGGAACCTTTCTGCGAACCAACCAATTTGAGCCATGCCATGGCGTTTTCCCTGTGAGGAGCGCCCTTTGGCAGGCCAAACGAGTCGGAAAGCCACATGAATTCCCCTTCGGTACCGGGGGAAG
>CAZNVA010000186.1:0-2589 GCA_964576335.1 uncultured Thermotogae bacterium
TAACCCGGAACAAGGAACTAAGAACCCGGAACTAATACCCCCTGCCCTGCTTATAAGTTGAGGGTTAAACCTGAAAGCTACTTGGTTTTTTCAGAATTTAGCGTCCGATGTGTCAAAGGTCTCCCCAGTTGTCCCCGATTTCGACGTCTACCTTAAGGGGGACCTTCATCTGCAGGCTATCCTCCATGATTTCACGTAGCTTGTCTCCCGCTTCTTCCACTTCTTCCTCTTCCACTTCCATTATCAATTCGTCGTGGATCTGCAGGAGCAGCTTTCCGGGCAGGTAATCCTCTTCGCTCGCCTCGTGGGCGTTTATCATGGCGATCTTCATCAAATCGGCCGCGCTGCCCTGAATCGGGGTATTTATCGCGTTCCTCCTGTCGTAGTTCCGGCGCTGCCAGTTGTCGCTGTTGATGTTTGGCAGGTACCTGCGACGGTTGAAGATGGTCGCGGCGTAGTGGTTTTCCTCGGCCAGGTGAATCAACCGATCGATGAACCGCTTAGCTCCCGGGTATAGCTCGAAAAACCTGTCTATGTACTCCTCGGCCTCGTCGTTCGATATACCCAGGTCCTTTGACAGACCGTATTTGGTTATCCCGTAGACTATGCCAAAGTTTACCCGCTTTGCCCTGTCCCGCATCTCCTTATCTACTTCCAGGGGCGTGACGTCGAAGATTTCGGCCGCGGTTTTCGTATGCAGGTCCTTGCCGGATTTGAACGTGTCGATCAGCTCCTCGTCCTCGGAGAGGTGAGCCAGTATTCGCAGTTCGACCTGGGAGTAGTCCGCGCCGACGAGTAATTTACCTTCCGGCGCCACGAAGGCCTGCCGCAACTCGCTGCCGAGCTGTGACCCCTTGGGAATGTTCTGCAGGTTCGGGTCGGAGGAAGATAGCCTGCCGGTGGCCGTGGCCGTCTGGTTGAACGAAGTGTGGACTCGGCCCGTTTCCTGATTTATAGTTTCCGGCAGCGCTTCGACGTACGTATTCAGCGTCTTGGAGAGTTCGCGGTACTCGATGATTTTCTCGGGCAGCGGGTGTTCCTCGGAGAGTTCCTCCAGGACCCTGGCGTTCGTCGAGGGCCCGGTTTTCGTCCTTTCAATCACGGGTAAGTCTAGTTTTTCGAAAAGTACTTCTCGAACCTGTTTCGGCGAGTTCGGGTTGATCTCCTCGCCGGCCAGGTCGTTTATCTCTTCCTGGAGCGATTCGAGCCTGTCCTTCAGATTGCTTTCCCCTTCCGCCAGTTTATTCCTATCCAGCTTGATTCCCACGTATTCCATGTCCCGAAGGACGCGGACCAGGGGCAGTTCTAGCTCGTGAAGCAGATCGAGCTGCTCCCGCTCTTCCAGCTTTTCCTCCAAAATTTCCTTCAGGTCCCAGATTATCGTCGAGTCGGCAACGGCATACGGAGCGGCCTCCTCCAGCGGCAGTTTTCGGAAATCCATCTCCTCTTCGTCGTCGGCGAAGAGGTCGCCGAATTCGTCCATCTCCTGGCCGAGGTAAGTGCTGACGATTTCCTTCAGGTTGTGCTGTCGTTTGGTCGGTTTTAAGAGGTAGGAGGCAATCATCGCGTCGAAACCGACTCCGGACAGATCCACTCCTTCCCCCTTCAGGACCAGCGCGTCGTACTTGAGGTTTTGTCCGAGCTTGTCGATACTTTCGTCCTCAAGAACCGGTCCCAGCTCTTCCAGAACCCGAGACTTTGAAATATTTTCTCCCTCGTCGTGGTCTATCGGGACGTAATAACCGGACTCAGATTTTAGGGCAACGGAGATACCGACGGGATCAGCTTTCAGCGGGTCGATCGAGTCCGTCTCTACGTCGAAGGCAAATTCCCCTTCCTCCCTGATTCGGTCGACCAGCCCTGACAGTTCCTCGCCCTCGTCTATTAGTTCCCAGTTGATCGCTCCGGACCCGTTAGCTTCTCCGGTATTCAGGTCCTCGAGGAATGAGGCGAGTTCGAGCTCCTTGAAGTTCTCGCGGACCGGGGGTAGATTCGGTTCCCCGGCTTTGAGATCTTCGAGCTCGTATTCTAACTCGAAGTCTGTCCGCAACCTGACCAGATCCTTTCCCCGTCTTGCCTTGTCGCCGTGTTCCATCAGGTTGTTGCTGACCCGGGTCGCGCTAACGTCTTCGGCGTTTTTCAGGACTTCCTCTAATGATCCGAACCGGGAAAGGAGCTTCTGGGCCCGGACTTCTCCTACCTGTGGTATTCCAGGGATGTTGTCCGACGTGTCCCCGATCAGTGCCAGGTAGTCCCTGATTGCCTCCGGGGGAACTCCGTATTTTTCCTCCACTTCCTTCGGTCCGGTGACCTCCAGCTCGCTGTTGTCAGTGGTGTCGACGAGCTTGACCCTTTCGTCTACCAGCTGAGCCAGGTCCTTATCGCCAGTTAGAACCAGAACGTCGATATCCCTACCTTCCGAAAGCTCGACGATCCTGGCTATCACGTCGTCCGCCTCGTAGCCTTCCTCTCGTATTACCCTGTAACCGAGGTCGTCGACTATCTCCTCGATTTTCGGAATTTGTTGAGATAGATCTTCCGGCATCTCTGGGCGGTTTGCTTTGTACTCCTCGAATTCCTCGTGCCGGA
>CAZNVA010000187.1:0-2570 GCA_964576335.1 uncultured Thermotogae bacterium
AAGTTTCCTGGCAGAACGGTAACCGTGTTGTAGCCGACTTTTTCGAACTCCCTCAAAATAGAGTCCTGAATTCCCTGGCCGATCGAAATCAGCGTAACGATCGCCGTTACTCCAATTACCACACCGAGAATTGTCAGCCAGGAACGGAGGCTCCTGTTTCGGATCGAATGCCAGGACAGGTTCAGGTAGTCGAGTAACATCAGCTATCCCCTCCGTTATTACCCTCGGGCTCTCCGTTTTTGATGTTACCGTCGATCATATTCACTATCCTGTCGGCGTACTCGGCATCCCGCGGGTTGTGGGTGACCACGACGATCGTCATACCTTTGTCCCTGTTTAGACCCTCAATCAACTCCATTATATCCTCTCCGGTATCCGAATCCAGGTTACCCGTCGGCTCGTCCGCAAGCAAAATGTCGGGGTCGTTTACCAGCGCCCGGGCAATGGATACGCGCTGCTGCTCCCCGCCGGAAAGTTCGGCCGGCTTGTGACCCAGCCTGTCCCCAAGCCCGACCATGTCCAATAGTTCAGCAGCCTTATCTTCCCTGTCGGACTTGCTTATCCCGTGAAAGGTAAGAGGTAACGCCACGTTTTCGAGACTGCTCAATGTATGAATCAGGTTGAAGGTCTGGAAGACGAACCCGACCTTGTTGCCACGTAGATTTGCCAACTCGTTTTCATCGTACTCCGATATGTCGGTACCGTCCAGGAGTACCCGGCCTTCGTCCGGAATGTCGAGCGCACCGATTATATGCATCAGTGTACTTTTACCGGAACCGGAGGGGCCGACTATAGCGACGAACTCTTCCTTGGTTATATTCAGATCCAGGCCCCGTAGTGCCCGAACCTCGGTCTCGCCCATCGTATATTGCTTGGCGACGTTCTGCAGTTCTACCATTATTTCTCCCATTTTTTAGGATTGATAGCTAAATTCCACCAGTTCTATCCTCGAATCAACTTCCCCATCATCGATCAGCTCGAAAAAGGCGGGAAAAAGCAAGAGATCTCTGGTATCGCGATCGGCGAATCCAAAGCGGGCCCGCTGGTCCGGGTAATTTGAATGAGTGAAAGTACCCATTACGACGTTCAAGCCGGCTATGGTATCTTCTTCTTCCGTAACCAGCCTGCCACCGTCGGGTAACAGGATTCTGTCGTTCGGGTTTATTTCGATATTTCTATCGTCTATCGTGGAGAGAGGGCTCAGGTCCATGCTAACCGAATCGTCCTCGCTGTACTGTGAGCCTCCTGCACTTGCTCCCCCGCTTGCCCCAAAAGCCGTGGAGACGTTGCCTTTTTTTCGCCCCGGACTGGAGACTTTTTCGATAACTTCAAACGTGTCTCCCTGTGGTTCTATCTTTATCGTGTATACTCGTCCAGGGGCATCGCTATTTGGTTCGCTAATGCGGAATACCGCTTTTAATTCCCCACCAGGGTACTCCCCCATGCCAAAGATACCCGCACTCGCGCTGATTTGAATTAAAGTAACTGCCATAATAAAGGTTAAAGCTACCAGCATCACTTTTGCAGTATTTCTCTCTTGTATAGAAACTTTCATTGTTACCTCCGGTTGTTAGGCAAAAAATTCCTCTTCGATCTCGTCCAGCAGACTTTTGAATTCCTCTTCGCCGCCCAGGTACCTGTATATGTACATCAGACCAAGGATCCTCTCCTCGGGCTTTATGTCCTCTCGACACCTCTCTCTTAACCCGTCAAGCTCTTCTCGTCCTTCCTCCGTCAGACCGTAATACTGACGATTGTTGTCCTCGCTTTTCTGGTTGTCGACTTCTTCCAGCAATCCCTCTTCATCAAGCCTCTCAAGGGCCCCGTAAATGGTGCCTTGCCCCGGCTTCCAGTATCCCCCGGACTTATCTTCGATTTCCTTTATTAACTCGTAACCGTAGCGGGGCTTTTCCTCTATAAAAGATAGCAACAAAAGACTCATAAATCCTTCTGGGTTCCGCAAAGCGTTTCCTCCCTTTAAAAAATGTTACGTTACGTAATATTACGTTGTGTAAAAGTCCAGGTCAATATCCTTTTTTCAAGAGTCCGAAAGCAGGCTGCTGGATAAATTATCCACCTTTCGCTACACTAAAGAACTGATCAACCGGTTAGTTGCTGTGCAAATAACCCATAGTCCAGTTAACAGGAGACTTTGAAATCCATGATAAAGACGATCACTTTCGATTTCGGCGGAGTTCTGTACGACTACGATGGAGAAGTATTGATTAGCGAATTCGCGAAAAGCTCCAAAAAAGGACCGGAAGAATTAAGGGAACTAATGAACGGCTCCAGTCTGGACCGCGCGCATTTTCGGGGTGAAGTGAAGGCGGACGAGCTTCTGGATATCCTGGAGGACCGCGTCGGGTTGAAGATGACCGAAGGGGAACTGGCCCGGGTTTACGCCGATAGCGTACAACCAAAAGAAGAGGTAATGGAGCTCGTGCGGGAGCTCGAAGGAGATTATAACCTCCAGCTATATTCCGATACTCCAAAGATCCTTTACGAAACAGTAATGAAGGAGATGCCGGTATTCGATGCTTTTTCCGAAGTCGTTCTGTCCTTCGAAGTCG
>CAZNVA010000188.1:0-2535 GCA_964576335.1 uncultured Thermotogae bacterium
GCAAAATATGCGTCGTTAGCAGGCCGTGGGACATCCCAAAAGTAGAATCTACGGGGAAATACGACGGTCTTTATCACGTCCTTGGCGGACTTATCAATCCAATCGAGGACGTCTCGCCGGAGGATCTTGCCATAGATGACCTCATCGATCGGGCAAAGAACGATGAGGTTGACGAAGTAATTCTCGCGCTCGAGCCCAAAACGGAAGGGGAGTCAACTTCGATGTTCCTGGTCAAGAAACTGCGCGAGCTTGACGTAGAGGTTTCGCAAATTGCTCAGGGAATCCCGGTTGGGCGGGAGCTGGAATTTATGGACAAAGCTACTCTGGGCAAGGCGTTCGAAGGGAGAAGGGGAGTTGATTGAAGCAGGATGGCCTCCGATAAGCTCGTCGTAAAAATACTGAACGAAGTGGCCGATTTATTGGAAATAAAAGGCGTGGAGTACAAGCCCAGGGCCTACCGCAGGGCCGCCCGACAGGTGGATTCGCTAGCTGACGACCTGGAGGAAGTTCATTCCCGGGGAGAACTGGAGAGTATTCCCTCGGTCGGTGAAAACATATCGAAAAAGATCGCCGAGATCATCGAGACGGGTCAACTTCAGTACCACGAAGAACTCAGGGAAGAAATCCCCATCGATCCCCTCCTTCTCAAAGTTCGCAACCTCGGGCCGAAGAAGATGAAGAAGATATGGGAGGAACTCGACGTAACTACCCTGGAAGAACTGGAAGAGGCAGGGAAGCAGGGTAGAATCAGCGAGCTCAAGGGTTTCGGGGCCAAGTCGGAAGAAAACATAATGAAGGGCCTGGAGATAGTTAAGAAGTCTCAGGGCAGAGCTCACATCTCAGAAGTACTACCCGTAGCCCGGGAGATAATCGGGGAACTCGAAGAATCCGGTTCCTTCCTCGAACTGGAGTTTGCCGGATCCCTGCGCCGTCGCCGTTACGATATCGGTGACGTCGATATCCTTGCTACCACAGGGGATAGAGATGAAGCCATGGAGAGTTTTGCTTCTCTCGCTAACGCCGATGAGGTGTTAAGCAAAGGAGAAACCAAAGGATCCATCCGTACTGATTCCGGTTTGAGAATAGATCTCAGGATAGTTGACCGGGAGAGTCTTGGAGCGGCTAAACAGTACTTTACCGGTTCTCAACAACACAACGTCAGGATGAGACAGCGGGCCATCGCCGATGGTTACAAGCTAAACGAGTACGGTTTGTTTGAGGAGGATTCCGAGGAAAAGATTGCCGGAAGCGACGAAGAGAACGTCTATGGGGAGCTTGGTCTGGACTGGATTCCTCCTGAACTCCGTGAGGCCAGAGGTGAGATCGAGGCAGCCGAGAGCGGGGAACTACCCGACTTGATTGAAAGGGAAGATATCAACGGCGACCTGCACTGTCATAGCGACCGGAGCAGCGACGGAGAAATTCCCGTGGAAACCCTGGGAGAAGAGGCAGAGGAAAGAGGTTATAGTTACCTTGCCGTGACTGACCACGCGGAAACGGCGGGAATAGTTGGTGGTCTGACGGATTCCGAAGTTGAGGAACACCTGGAAGAAGTCAAGCGCGTCAACGAAGGGCTGGAAGGGCCGGAACTGCTTGCCGGGGTCGAAGCCAACGTTCAAAAGGACGGAACACTCGATTTGTCGGCGGATTCGCTGGGCAGACTGGATATTGTGCTTGCCGGAGTGCACTCTCATTTCGACCTCGGAGAAGCGGATATGACGGAGAGGCTAGTTCGGGCAATCGAAAACGAAAACGTGGATATTGTGGCTCACCCGACGGGGAGGAAGTTAGGCGAGCGAGGAAGCTTTGACCTGGACTGGAAGGAGGTTTTCACCCGGGCCAGGGAAACCGGTACTGCCCTGGAAATCAACGCCTCGCCCGCGAGAACTGACCTGGACGACAAGTTAATCAAGCGTGCTATCGGAGAGGGTGTGACCCTATCCATCGGAACGGATTCCCATCGGACCGAACACCTCGACTTCATGGAGTTCGGAATTTACCTCGCCCGGCGGGGATGGTGCGAAAGCGCTAACCTGTTAAATACCCTTTCCCTATCCGATTTCAAGGACTGGTTGAATAGCTAGACGGTTTTTCTGCTGTCGGCAATCACGAGCTCCACCCCGCAAGCGCTACAGCTTCTCAAAGGCTGGATCTGCTGCTTCCACCGTCTACCGGTATGGCAGCCCCGTTGACAAATTCTGCCTTGTTGGAGCTTAGAAAGGCAACCAGGTGTCCCAGGTTTTCCGGATTTCCTAACTTTTTCATCGGGACTCCCTGGCTCCATTTTTCCAGTCCTTCTTCCCTGCTGTCTATCTCACCCCTTTCCATCGCCTGCTCCACCAAATTCTCGATTCTACTGGTTTTATGCGGTCCCGGCAGCACGGAATTTACCCGGATTTCCGGAGCGAGTTCCCGGGAGAGAGTCTTTTCGAGCCCGATCACGCTCATCCTGACGGAGTTGGACAGGACCAGGGAGTCCAGCGCCTCCTTAACGCTCCTCGACGTGATGTTGACGATCGTTCCGCCACCCTGCTT
>CAZNVA010000189.1:0-2521 GCA_964576335.1 uncultured Thermotogae bacterium
CGGTTGAAGTTCCTGTGATCGTTCTCCGGGAAACTGGCGTCTTTTCCGTATTTTCCCGTCAACAGTCCACTGGCCAGAGGTACTCTCGGTATTACTGCAACGTTTTCTTCCTGGCAGCGGTTTAGAAAGAGGTCCGCCGGCCTCTGGCGGAAGATATTGAAGATTATCTGAACGCTGGTCAGGTTCGGATATTCGATCGCCTTGAGGCCCTCTTCAACTTTTTCCACGCTGACTCCGTAGTACTGAATCTTACCCTTCTCGACGAACTCCTCCATCGCTTCAAAGACTTCCGGTTTGTAGTAGACGTCGGTCGGCGGGCAATGTAGCTGAACTAAATCAATCGTATCGACTCCGAGGTTCTCAAGGGACCGATCCAGGTGCCTTTCCAGGTTTTCCTTGTTGTACTCTTCCGGTTCGTGGGGCTCAAGCCGCCGCCCGAACTTCGTCGCGACGTAGATCCGTTCGTCAGTACGATCCAGAACTTTTCCGATCCGTTTCTCGCTCGTGCCATCCCCGTAGACGTCGGCCGTATCGAAGAAGTTAATTCCCTGATCGATTGCTTCCTCCAGCACACCAAGAGCCTGTTCCTCGTCCACGTCGCCCCAGGCATCGCTACCCAGAGCCCAGGTCCCGAGGCCGACTTCGCTTACGTTCCAGCCCGTTTTGCCGAATTCTCTATATTGCATTGTTTCTTAACCTCCTCTGAAAACGTTCAAACAACAGAAATTGGTCGAGTTTATGATAGTGCAACCCGGAGAACGTATCAAAAGAGCAGAAGAATTTTGGTGCTGGCGAATAACGATCAATGAAATCACAACATTTTTCCGATATCCAAATATTGGCAAATTATTTTTTATCCCGGTTGGATAGCACCGACCGAGTCCGTAGAATTGGGGAAAGATCTAGCAACGAGGTCGAAAAGATGAACGAAAACTCGGTCGGCAAAGTCGAAACGAAGACGTTTCACTACGACGACGAAATAGAGCTGGAAAGCGAAGTCGAATTTGGTCCGATAGACGTAGCCTACGAGACCTACGGGGAGCTGAATAAGGACGGGAGCAACGCCGTCCTGATCTGCCATTCCCTTACGGGTGGCCCGCACGCAGCCGGCTGGCACGAGGGCGACGAAGAACCCGGCTGGTGGGATTCGATGATCGGTCCCGGCAAGGCCTTCGACACCGACAGGTACTTCGTGATCAGCTCAAATGCCCTGGGAAGCTGCAAGGGGACCACGGGTCCGAGCTCAGTCAATCCGGAAACAGGAGAACCGTACGGGCTGGATTTCCCGGTCATTACCATTAAAGACATGGTTACCGTCCAGAGAAAACTGCTGGACCACCTGGGAGTAAATCAGCTCTTCGCGGTGGCCGGGGGCTCCCTCGGCGGCATGCAGGCGCTACAGTGGTCGATCACTTACCCGGAGGACGTCAAGTTCGTGATCCCGATTGCTACTACCGGTGGCTCCACGCCGCAGCAGATAGCCCTGGACGAAGTCAGGCGGAGAGCGGTAATGTCGGATCCAAAGTGGAACGAGGGGGATTACTACGGGGGAGAACCGCCCGTGGACGGTCTTCAGCTTGCCCGAATGATCGGCCATATCACCTACCTGAGCGATACGTCGATGAAGGAGAAGTTCGGCCGCAGACTCCAGGAGGGTGGCAAATTCAACTTCGACTTCGACGTGGACTTTGAAGTCGAAAACTACCTCCACTACAAAGGGGGTTCCTTTGCCGAACGCTTCGACGCCAACTCGTACCTTTACCTGACCAAGGCGGTCGACTACTTCGACCTGACTGACGAGGCCGGGTCGCTTGCCGAGGCCTTCTCCGAGGTCCAGGCGAAGTTTCTCGTCGTCTCGATTACCTCCGACTGGCTCTACCCGCCCTACCAGTCCAAGGAAATAGTCAACGGTCTCGAGGCAAACGACGTCGACGTTACCTATTCGGAAATAACCTCTACTTACGGCCACGACGCCTTCTTTCTGGAACCCGGCCAGTTACACCACATGGTTGCAAACTTCCTCTCTCAGGTGCTCGTCCGCGACGTGATGCAGAGCAACGTTCCGACGATTCACAAGAACACGTCGATCAAACACGCCTCCGAGTGCATAATTGGCAGCGATTTTACTCACATACCCGTGGTCGAGGACGACGGCAGTTTGACCGGGATTTTAACTGCCTGGGACGTGGCCAACGCCGTCGCCAACGACTACAGTTCGCTCGAACCGATAATGACGGCCGAAGTCATCACTGCCCTGCCGGAAGAACCGGTGGAGCGGGTCGTAGACAAGATAAACCAGCACAACATATCCGCACTGCCCGTGGTTGACGAAAACAGCCAGGTTATCGGTATCGTGACCAGCGATAGTATCACCCAGCTGGTTCGGGGCCAGCAGCCGATTCCTGGTACGGAAGAAAACGAGCCGGAGACCTGAGCCAACCGGTGACCGGATAAACTTCAGCCCGCAGCTTCTTGATTAACCCTGATATTCTTCGAGCGTTTTTACGGTTAACCCTTCCTT
>CAZNVA010000190.1:0-2520 GCA_964576335.1 uncultured Thermotogae bacterium
AACTTCGACCCGGAAAAGCTGCTGGACAGAGTAGGGCTTTCCGGCCGGGGAGACGATAAAGTCCAGAACTACTCCAAGGGGATGAAGCAGAGGTTGATGGTCGCCCGATCTATCCTCCATCGCCCCGAGATACTCTTCCTCGACGAGCCAACGGACGGACTCGATCCGGGTTCGGCGGAATCTATCAGGGACGTAATCCTTGAAGAGCGGGAAAGAGGAGCGTCCGTCTTCCTCACGACGCACAACATGGCGGAAGCGGACAAGCTCTCCGACCGGGTCGCCTTCCTCAACCGGGGAAGGATAGTTGCTCTCGATACACCTCATAGCCTCAAACAGGAGTACGGCAGCAGAACTCTGAAAGTAGAAATAATTAATGAAGCCGGCGAACTTGAAGAGCGAGAAATAACCCTGGACACCGAAGAAACTCCGGAAAACGTCCGCCGATTATTCGCCGAAAATAACGTTTCCACGGTTCACAGCAAGGAAGCTACCCTGGAGGATATATTTATCGACATAACCGGCAGGGGGCTGACGGAATGAACTATCGAGCGATATTCTCACTAACCTCCAAGGACTTCTTTCTCTACTTCCAGAACCGTCTATTTGCCGTAGTCACCGTAGTCGGATTACTGGCTTATCTTGCAGTATATTTCCTGCTTCCCGCGGGAGTGGACCAGACGCTCGAAATTGGTTTTCACGCACCAACCCAGCTATCCTCGCTCGAAGGGGCCCGGGAGGAGGGTCTCGAGTTCAGGTCGTTTGATTCCGAAGAAAATTTGAGAAAGGCGGTGGAAGAGGGGGACTACGTAGCCGGGATAGCTTTCCCGGAAGACCTGGCCTCCTCTGTTGCGGCCGGAGACAGGCCAACGATAACTCTTTACTTTCCACCCGACGTTCCCGATTCGACCAAATCCGCCCTGAGGAGTACCGTCCAGAACTGGGGTTACTCCGCCACGGGAAAGAGCGTAACCGTCGAGTTCTCGGAGGAGATCCTTGGTAGAGAACTGGTAACAGGCCCCATACCCGCCCGGGACAGATTGCGACCGCTGTTTGCCGTTTTTCTGATCATGACGGAGACAATGGGGCTGGCGAGCCTGATCACCGAAGAAATAGAGACGAAGACGCTGAAAGCACTACTAGTTAGTCCGTTAAATACGGCCGAAATATTCCTCGCCAAAGGGATCACAGGGGTGGGCCTCGCCTCCATCCAGGCGGTATTCTTTATGGCGCTGGTCGGTGGGTTGAGCCGGAGTCCCATGATCGTGCTGGTCTCTCTGATTCTCGGCTCCGCCATGTTAACGGGAATATCTTTCCTGATAGCCTCCGTATCCAGCGACACCGTGTCGGTCATGGCCTGGGGAATCCTGGCTTTAATTGTCATGATGATACCGGCCGGCGGAGTACTATTCCCCGGGGCTTCCGCAACCTGGATGAGGTTCATTCCGTCCTATTATCTCATGGACTCCGTCCATATCGCGGCGAACTTCGGCGCCGGGTGGAGCGACGTATGGACGCACCTGATCGCCCTGACCCTATCGGGTTTGATAATCGGGGGCGCCGGCGTAAAGGTGCTTGAAAGGAGGTTCAGATGAATCCACGACTCGTAGGGGTAGTCCTGGGTAAAGACCTGGTCCGGGGACCGAAGAACTTCCTCTTTATCTGGGCGATACTGGCACCTCTGGTCATATCCTTCGTCTTTTCGTTTGCCGTCGGTAGCTTCCTCGCTGACCAGCCAACCCTCGGGGTAGTAATCGAAGGTGAAGCCGGACTACCGGAACGGTTAGAGGAGCTGGAGGGAGTGAAAGTCAGGAATTACACGTCAGTCGAAGACCTGAAGAAGTCGGTCGAACGGGGGTCTCTGGACATGGGAGTCGTTCTGCCCGAAGGTCTAGCGACCGGTAAGCTTTCGGATGATTCGCTCGTGATAAACACCTTCGTCTGGGGCTCGAGCCGGGCAAGCGACAGAGCGATGATGAAGTCTTCGCTCGTCGACGGGATTCAAAGGGTTCTGGGGGGCGACCCGCCTCTCGACGTCGAGTTCGTGACACTGGGAGAAACCGAATTTACTCCCTGGAAGGAGAGATTTCTACCCTTCATCGTCCTCATGGCGGTCTTTCTCGGCGGTGCGTTTCTACCCGCTGGAGGTCTCATAGAGGAAAAGGAACGAGGAACGCTAAAAGCCCTGATAACGAGCCCGGCCACGCTCCCGGAAATCATGGCAGCAAAAGCAATAGTGGGAGTGGGAGTCAGCCTGTTCGTTGCCGTAATTATTTTGGTCTTGAACGGTGCCTTCGGGACTCAACCGCTATTACTGATCCTCGCGCTCGGGCTCGGAGGAATAATGGCAAGCGAATTCGGGCTAATCTCCGGGTTGCTGCTTAACGACATCACGAGCCTTATGGCTCTCTGGAAGGCGGGAGGTATTTTCCTGTTCGCGCCCGGGTTTGTCTATCTCTTCCCGGCAATACCGAAATGGATCGGAAAAATTATCCCGACTTATTACTACATCTCGCCGGTGGT
>CAZNVA010000191.1:0-2507 GCA_964576335.1 uncultured Thermotogae bacterium
TTCTGGTAGGATTCCTTGGCGGCCATGTATCCAGCATTTTCGGAAAGATCTCCGTTGTCAGCTGTCCGACTCATATCTTCCCTGTTCTTCTCGATTTTTCCCTGAAGCTGCTCCACCTTTTCCGATAACCTCTCGTAACCTTCCTTAGTCAGTAGTACGCTGTTCTGAATATCCCTTTCCATCCCGAATCACCTCGCTAATTCGCGAACTTCTTTATTTCAATAGACTTGTTTGTAACCTTAGTTAAAGAAATTTTCAAGCCCCCTTATCCTCACATAGATCGCTCACACAACTTCAGCATCGGATTCGTCATACTAATTTTGTTGACTCGGAATAAGTCTAAAAACAATTAACTCTACCCCGAAAACCTTTTCCAAATACCCATAGTCCCGCGAACACGGAGGGAAGTATTTGTTAGTTAATAAGAGCTGGTTGAACGTTATCACTTTTACCGTTAAAACTTGACCAAGTTCGGGGCAAGTCAAACATGAAACTCCACGAAAAGCTGGAAATACTTACGGCAGCCGCAAAATACGACGTATCCTGTTCCTCCAGTGGAAGCAACCGGGGGAACGATGGAGGTATCGGCAACGCTGCCAGGAGCGGTATCTGCCATAGCTGGACGTCGGACGGCCGCTGTCTTTCCCTGTTAAAAATCCTTCTCAGCAATAAATGTATCTATAATTGCAGTTACTGCGTAAACAGCGCGGACAACGACCTGCCGCGGGCTTCTTTTACCCCGGAAGAAGTAGCGGACCTGACGATCAACTTTTACCGCCGGAACTATATCGAGGGACTCTTTCTCAGTTCCGCCGTGGAAAAGTCGCCGACCTACACGATGGAACGGCTCTACAGAACGGCAAAGAAACTCAGGGAAGAAAAGGGGTTCCACGGCTACATTCACCTCAAGGCTATTCCAGGCGCGGATTACCGGGCAATAAGGAAGGCAGGAGAATACGCGGATCGGATGAGCGTCAACATCGAGCTACCCTCGGAGGACAGCCTGAAAAAGCTGGCACCGGCCAAGGAAAAGTCGGAGATTCTGGAACCGATGAAGCGGATTGGCAAGGACGTCGAGCAGTGGGAAAAACTAAAAGAGGACGGAGCCAAAGAGGGGGAGTTCGTCCCCGCCGGCCAGAGCACCCAGCTGATAGTGGGAGCCAGTCCGGAACCGGATTCACAGATCATCGACCTTTCCGAGAGCCTCTACGATAAATTCAACATGAAGCGGGTGTATTATTCGGCCTTCGTTCCCGTTCGCCAGAGTAAGAACCTACCCGGAGTTGAAAATCCACCCCTGCTCCGGGAACACCGCCTCTACCAGGCGGACTGGCTGATACGCCGATACAACTTCGCCTCGGAAGAACTCTTCGACGGGGGCGAAGCAAACCTGGATTACCGCCTGGATCCCAAGGCCATCTGGGCCCTCAACCACCCGGAGGAGTTTCCGATCGAGGTAAATGCCGCAACCTACGACGAGTTGATTCGGATTCCGGGCCTGGGCCGGAAGTCCGCTTCCCGGATTATCAAGGCAAGGCGGGACGGGAGCGTTAACTACGACTTCCTGAAGGAAATCGGCGTGGTACTGAAGCGGGGCAAGTACTTCCTTACCTGCAAGGGTGAGTACAGAGGCGGGGCCGAGTTCAAGCCGGAGGAAGCCAAAAGGAAGTTGCTACGGGCTTCCGGGAAACAGGTGGAAGAAAAACAGCTCTCCCTGTTCGATCCGGATCAGTTCCAGGAAACCAGGAAGGGAGAGAAGGGAGACGACCCTCTGCTCGAGGCGGTTTCGGGAGGTGGAACGGACCTATGATGGTTTACGCCTACGATGGAAGTTTTGAGGGTCTGTTGTGTTCTTTTTACCGGGGGTTAAAAAGCGACGAATCGCCGGAAGAGATCGTCTCCCGCGACGAGGCCCTGCGCCCGCTGGCCTCCGAGGTAATAGAAATTACGACAAGGGAGGACAGGGCGGAGGACGTACACGAAGGAATAAAGAAGGCTATCTCCACCCGCGCCGCGAAAAACGTAAAATACTGCTACCTTTCGGAGGAAACGGGTATAGAAATCAAACTTCTCCGTTACCTGGAACTTGGCTTCAGTGTCGGGGCCTCGCTGGACGACAGGCTCGACGAAGAGCCCGTATTCGAGATCCAGCAACTGGCAAGGAAGGTCGGGCGGGAAAGGCACAGAATGCTCGGCCTGGTCAGGTTCCGCGAGATGGACCGCGGTGGCCTGTACGCCCCGATCGAACCGGACTACAATATCCTGGGTCTGCTTGCACCTCATTTCAGTTCTAGAATGAGCAACCAGAACTGGATTATCCACGACAGGAGCCGGAACCTGGCGGTAGTCCACGATCGCCGGGAATGGGTGTTTACCAACCTTGACGAAGAGGACACCCCAGATTATTCCGACGAGGAAGAGTACTACCAGTACCTCTGGCGCCGATATTTCGATTCTGCCTCCGTTCCGGGGCGGGAAAACGAAGAACTCCAGCGTCAGTACATGCC
>CAZNVA010000192.1:0-2480 GCA_964576335.1 uncultured Thermotogae bacterium
GCAAGAGTTACCGACCAAAGGGGAACTCGTGTTTTCATTGGGTTCAACCTCCCCTGAGAAGGACCTCCCCGGAAAAGGACCGCTATACCTCCCTCCCACTGGTGGTTCCAAAACCACCGTCGACTGTTTGCCTGATTTGTAAAGAATAGGCAAAGAGGGGTATTATTATTTTCCGGGATATATAATATGAACGAACAAGCTAATTCTCTTTGGCAGGAAACAAAAAAATATTTAAAAAAGGAGCTACCGGAGGCAAGTTTCGAGACCTGGGTGGGTAACCTAGAGTTGATTGGCCTCCAGGATGGCCGGATTGACCTCGCTGCTCCTAGCGGTTTTATAAAACGGGGCCTCGAGGAGCGGTTTCTGGACCTGATAGAGTCCAGCCTGAGTGAGATATCCGGAGAGAAAAAGGAAATAAACGTCACGGTAGCTGAAGACGCCTCGTCGGAAGACGACGACGGCAGCCAGAGAGAAGAGCTTGATCCTCCCCCAGTCAGTCCGGGTGGAAACGGTTCCGGCGAAACCACTACGCAGGTAAAACAAAAGGATAGCAAGACCCGGGCGGAAACCAAAAGCGACGGCCGCAAGGGGAAAATCGCTCTCAACAGGGAATACACCTTTGGTACTTTCGTCAAAAGCAAGAGCAACCAGCTCGCAAGCGCGGCGAGTCGAGCTGTCGCCGAGGCCCCGGCCGATTCTTACAACCCCTTATTCATCTATTCCAAAGTAGGACTCGGCAAGACTCACCTGCTCCACGCGATCGGCAACCACCTCAAGGAAAAGGACCCGGAAGGTAAGGTCCTTTACACTACGTCGGAGCGGTTCGCGATCGAGATGATTCAGGCGATTCGCGAGAACGAGACGGAAAAGTTTCGAAAAAAGTACCGTTACGTAAAGGCCTTTCTGCTTGATGACGTCCAGTTCCTGGAGAACAAGGAAGGAACGCAAGAGGAGCTTTTTCACACTTTTAACGAACTCTACGGCAACGAGAAACAGATCGTTTTGACCTCGGATCGGTCGCCCCAGGAGTTTTCCGATCTTCAGAACAGGCTCGTCTCCCGGTTTCGCTGGGGTCTGGTCGTAGACATCCAGCCACCGAATTTTGAGACGAGGATGGCAATACTGCGCAAAAAGGCAAACCAAAAAGGTTTAAAAGTCGATGACAGGGTGCTGGAGCTCATCGCGACCAGGATCTCCACCAATGTTCGGGCCCTTGAGGGTGCGCTGATTAAGGCAATCGCTCACGCTAACCTGGCAAGCGGGGAGCTAAAGCTGGAAGAGGCCCGCAAGTTCCTGCCGGAAGAGGAAGATGAGGAAAAAGAACTTACAGTCGCCGCTGTCAAGGAAGTAGTCGCGGACAACTACGACCTAACACCGGAGGACATTGAAGGGAAAAGCCGGAAAAAGGAGATCGCCCGGGCCAGGCACATTGCAGTCTACCTGGCACGGGAGCTTACGGATAGCTCTTTTCCCGTTCTGGGTAAGGAGTTTGGCGGGCGAGACCACAGCACAGTCATGCACTCACACAAGAAAATAAAAAACATGATCGAGGAAACCCCTCTCCTGTTCGAAGAAATCAAGGAACTTAAGGACGAGTTAAAGTCCTCTTACGGCCCTGTTTGAACAATTCCTCGGTTTTAGGTACGATAACGAAGGAAGAAAAACGGGTTTCATCACTGTTTTTCGATCCCGGAAGCATCTTATCAAATGTAATGTAATCCGTAATCAAGAAAAAATTCTTTAACCGGTGATCCAACTGTCATGAATAACAGGCACGAGCTATCCGTTCCGGAACTTGGAAAAACCGAGGAAATCAACCTAATCGACTGGAAGGTATCTCCCGGGGAAAACGTGACGCAGGGTACCGAAATGGCCGAAATCGAGACGATGAAGTCGACTTTTTCCCTGGAGGCTCCCGCCGATGGCCAGGTGGACGAGGTTCTCGTGGAACCGGGAACTAGCGTAGAAGTAGGCCAGAGACTGGCAACTATTGAATCGGTTTAATGGTTACTTTCAAATCCCGAAACAGGTATAAGGAGGTGGTTTAGGAAAGGATTTCATTCACTTACACTTTATCTAATTCACGATTGGCAAACGAATCTCGTGGAATGAGGGGAATTTTTAATCCAACAAAAGGAGGGAAAGATGAAGATGAAGAAGTCTTTAACAGTATCATTAATACTTGTGCTCAGTATAACTCTGGCAGCTGGCCTGTTCACTAACGGTTTTGCCGACGAACACGAGGAAACTTACCGAATTGGTCTGGTTTTCGACGTAGGTGGAAAAGGCGATAAGAGCTTTAACGACTCCGCTTACCGTGGCCTGGAATGGGCGAAAAACGGAAGCGATGAATACGAAGCATTACCAATTAACTTTACTACCATTGAGCCCGGTTCCGGCGGTGCCGGCCGAGAAAGCGCGATGAGGATGATGGCCGCACAGGGCTTTGACCTCGTAATCGGCGTCGGTTACCTCTTTTC
>CAZNVA010000193.1:0-2464 GCA_964576335.1 uncultured Thermotogae bacterium
AACAAGGAACTAAAGAAAGTGACTGAAATAAAAAAACGCCCTGTCGTTTTAAAGACAGGGCGTTGCATTTTTATTCTCGCAGTACTTATCGGGGTACTTTACGTAAACTTATCCAAGTTCGGAGTAGATGTAACCCATTACCATGACCACTATGCCTACTCCCGCCAGCAACTCCGCCTGACCTATGGCTCTTTCCTCTTCCGGTTCAGGTTCCGGTGCCGGCTGTTCTCGTTCTTCCATTAAAGTCTTGACGCTGCCGGAGGTCGAGAGGCCTGATTCACCCGAGTCGTTAAAGGCGGAAACTTCGTAGGAGTAAGACTGATTCGCGCTCAGACCCGTATCGACGTATCGTGTCGTATCGGGACCGAGAGTAGCTATCCGCTGGCCATTTCGGTAAATCCTGTATCCTGATTCGTTGTCGGCGTTGTCATTCCAGTTCAACCGTATCCGTGTCGAAGACAGGGGCGTCGCTTTCAGGTTACCCGGAATGGCAGGGATCGACTTGAGGGTCATCGCACAGTTCCTGTTGGTTTCCTGCGACTCGCCGCTGTTATTAAAAGATACGACCTGATAGCAATAGCGAGTTTCGCTGTCGAGGTTCCCGTGCACGTAACTGGTAGTATTCGGTCCGACGGTCGCAACCCTGTTTCCGTTCCTGTAAATCCGGAAGCCATCCTCGTTATCCGAATTGTCCCGCCATGTCAGCTCTATTTCCGATGGGGAAGCCGTTTCTACATCCAGCCTTCCCGGAGCCGCTGGTATTTCAACCGGCGTATTTACGCTCAAACCGGAAGAAAAGGCGGATTCGCCTGCGTCGTTGAACGAGGAAACCTTGTAGTTGTAAGCGGTACCTCCGGTCAGTCCGGTGTCGACGTAGCTCGTTGTATTCGGGCCCAGTTCGGCTATTTGGTTTCCGTTCCTGTATACCCGAAAGCCGTCCTCGTTTTCCGAATTGTCCTGCCAGGTCAACTTGACCTCGGACGGGGAAAGCGTCTCCGACGAGAGTCCTCCGGGCGAGGTCGAGACCTCAACCGGTGTCGTCACTGACAGACCGCCCGTGGTGGATGATTCCCCACCTTCGTTGAAAGCTGCAACTCGATAGGTGTAGTTCGTCTCGCCTTCAAGTCCCGAATCGCTATAACTGGTTACGTTCGCGCCGACGGTTGCAATCTCTTCGCCATTCCTGTAAATCCGGAAGCCGTCCTCGTTGTCAGAGTTGTCCTCCCAGTTCAGCTCGAGCTGGTTCGGGGATATAACTCGGGAGGAAAGTCCACCGGGAGCAGAAGGCGCTTCAACCGGCCTCGGAGTTTCGATTCCGGCACTGACCCCGGTCGAGGATTCTCCGGAATCGTTGAAAGCCACGACCCGGTAATTATAGCTGGTACCCGGCTGGAGCCCGGTATCAGTATAACTGGTTACGTTCGCGCCAACGGTTGCAATCTCTTCGCCATTCCTGTAAATCCGGAAGCCGTCCTCGTTGTCAGAATTGTCCTCCCATGTCAGCTCAATTTCCGTCGCCCCAAGCATCTGGTAGTCAAGAAAGCCGGGAGCGCCGGGCAACTGTACTGTCGGCTCTTCTTCCGGTTCCGCAGGAGCTTCACCCGTTCCACCGGCTCTATTTACCCTGAAGTAAGTTCTGTAGTTCTTACAGCAGTTCAGGGTTATCCTGATGTAACCCCGGCCGGCTCCGAGCTGTTCTCCGGCGCCGTTGACTTGATCCCACGTCCAGGTCCACTCGTTCATTCCTCGGTCAATTGGCCCAACTCTCTCTTCGGTATAAAAGAGGTTGTACTCGTGTTCGAAAAGCGGCTTGAAGTGGACTTCTACCTTTTCCACGAGGTACTCAAAGTTGCTGAGGTCGGAAAGAATCAGCTTGATCTCTTCTCCGAGACCGTAGACCTGCTTGTCGGTATCCAGGGATTCGTACCTGGCCGGACAGTAGTTCTCGGTCGGGCGATCCGGACAGCCCATTCTATAAGTGTATCTACCATTTTCCTGTTCCTGCGTCTGCGAAATGGGAGCGACTGCTACCATTAAACCAATAAGCACAGCCACTACAACCAGCGCAGGGCTTAAGTATCGGCGCATTTTGCCACCTCCTAAAGGGCACTTATTTTAAATTAATCCTTCAATAATTATCATCTAACTTTTAACAAACCCGTTCAAAATCACGTCAGGGGGAGCATGGCCCCTTTACCAGTTCCCTGTCCGTCCGAAAACCTGGTCTCTGGTTATGACGAACTCCCCTAATAGCAGATAAAATCACCTTCTTTTAATTCATTTCATCGCTCACTAAAGCGTAAATCATTCTTTTTCTCGCTCACAGTTTCCCGGGTAAATCAATCAGGTACCACCTTTACTTTTTTGAGTTACCTTTTCCGAGCGTATTACCCATGGAATATTAATTTCTCCCGCGAGCACAGTCCAGCACGGGCTTCACCTCTTTCTTTCCGATGTCACTGAT
>CAZNVA010000194.1:0-2462 GCA_964576335.1 uncultured Thermotogae bacterium
ATTTGTTCTACAACCTTGCTGCTATTTTCGTATTCGTATGGACCGGGGGTGGCGGAAGTGTAAATGATCTGGTTTACCCGTTCCTCGAACTCCTCGAATTTTAGCGGCCTGTTATCCATGGCGGATGGCAACCGGTAGCCATGTTCTACCAGGGTTTCCTTCCTCGATCGGTCTCCGTTGTACATGCCGCCGAGCTGCGGGATCGTCTGGTGGGATTCGTCGACAAACATTAGAAAATCGTCGGGGAAGTAATCTATTAGAGTGTAAGGTGGTTCTCCCGAATCCCTCCCTGTCAGGTGGCGTGAGTAGTTCTCAATACCCTTGCAATAGCCCAGTTCCTCCATCATTTCCAGGTCGTGTTTCGTCTGCTTCTCCAGCCGCTGGGCTTCCAGCAATTTGTCCTGGCGGTGGAACCTGTCGAGCTGTTCCTCCAGTTCTTCCTCTATGTTTTCCATTGCCTCGTTGAGTTTTGACCGAGAGGTAATGAAGTGAGTCGCGGGATATATTACTACTTTTTCCTTCTCTTCCAGGGTCTTGCCTGTAATGTGGTCCACGACACGAATTCTATCGATAACGTCCCCAAAGAACTCGACGCGAATTACCTCTTCCCCGTAGATCGGGACGATCTCTACGGTGTCGCCTCTAACGCGGAAAGTGCCCCGCTTTTGCTCGTAGTCGTTGCGCTTGTACTGCAACCTGACGAGCTTATGGAGCAGGTCGTCTCGTTCCAGGTGGCTGTCCAGAGTTAGTGGCCGCGCCATGTCCTCGTAGGTATCCGGGGAGCCGAGTCCGTAAATGCAGGAAACGCTGGCAACGATTATCACGTCCTCGCGCTCGAACAGCGCGGCAGTTGCCTTGTGCCGTAACCTGTCTATCTCGTCGTTTATCGAGGAATCCTTTTCTATATAGGTATCGGTCTCTGGGACGTAGGCCTCGGGCTGGTAGTAATCGTAATAAGAAACGAAGTAGTGTACGGCGTTATCGGGAAATAACTCGTTGAACTCGTTCCAGAGCTGAGCTGTTAACGTTTTGTTATGAGCTATTACCAGGGTTGGCTTCTGGACGTTTTCGATCACGTTGGCCATGGTAAACGTCTTGCCGGTTCCGGTAGCTCCCAGTAGAGTCTGGTGGGTAAGGCCCGATTCTACCCCTTTTGTCAGCTCCTCTATCGCTTCCGGCTGGTCACCTTTCGGTTCTTTGTCGGTCTTTAATTCAAAATCTCGGCTCATTGTGCTAAATTTTAACTGAAATCTCCTGTTCGATCAGGTCGGAGATTCAGCAAATAGCCGGCTCCGAACCGATACGCTATGACGAACTGCCTCAACGATTAATTTGTGGAGCTGTTAGAGAAGTCGCTGGTCGTCGTACCCCAGGTGCTCCAGCCCCTTGTGGGTGATTTTGCGCCCCTGGCTCGTCCTTTCAAGAAAACCTTTTGTCAGCAAATACGGTTCGTAAACCTCGGATATCGTGTCCTTCTGCTCGGATAGGGCGGCGGAAATCGTATCTATTCCTACTGGTCCTCCATCAAACTTTTCTATGATCGTTTTCAGGATTTTACGGTCGAGTTTATCCAGACCCTTTTCATCTATACCAAGCATTTCCAGAGCTTCTTTGGCCACTTCGCGATCTATGTAACCGTCTGCCCTGACCTCGGCATAATCTCGAGTTCGCTTTAATAGTCTGTTGGCGATCCTTGGAGTGCCGCGGGAGCGCTTGGCAATTTCGTTTGCCCCGCCGACGCCGTCGTTTATTTCCACGTCGAGCAGGTCGGCTCCGCGGAGCACTATCTCTTCGATCGCGTCAATGTCGTAGAAATCGAGGTGGAGAACGACCTCAAAACGATCCCTGAGTGGGGAAGTGAGCAGCCCGGTTCTCGTGGTTGCGCCGATGAGGGTGAAAGGGGGCACGTCCAGTCGGATGGACTGGGCGCTTGGACCTTCCCCGATCACGATATCTATCTTGTAGTCCTCCATAGCCGGATAGAGAACTTCCTCCACGTTCCGCCTCAGCCTGTGAATTTCGTCTATAAACAGTATGTCTCCCGGTGTTAGGTTGCTGACTATTGCCGCCAGATCCCCCGGTTTGTCTATCGCCGGCCCGGAAGTCGTCTTGATGTTAACTCCCATTTCGTGTGAGACTATGTGGGCAAGTGTGGTTTTTCCCAGTCCCGGGGGGCCGTGAAATAGCGTATGGTCGACGGAATCACCGCGGTTGAGTGCTGCCTCCAGCAGTATGGAAAGTCTTTTCTTGACTTCCTCCTGGCCGATGAAATCATCGAGTTTCTTCGGCCGCAAATTTGATAGGCCAGAATCCCCTGGCTTTTCGGCTCCGCTCAGCGGTCCTTTTTCTTGTTCTTTTTCTTCTTTCATAACTATACCATTGTAAACGGCTCGACCTGAAAGGTGCAACAGCTTTAAACGGTTTTGACTTGTATAAATACCGTTGATATAATTAATTTGATA
>CAZNVA010000195.1:0-2443 GCA_964576335.1 uncultured Thermotogae bacterium
AATTATGCTTGATATAATTAGCGAAATACCGGAGATTCGGGCTGAATACGAACGCCTGGAAGAGAAGATGCAGAGCCCGGACGTGATGGAAGGCAGCAAGTACCAGAAAGTCTCGCAGAAGTATTCAAAAGTCAAGGACGTTCTGAAGCTCGCCGAGGAACTGAAAGAAGTCACGAAAAGGATCGAGGAAAACGAGGAAATGCTCGAGGCGGAAGACGAGGAAGAAATGATTAACCTGATCCAGGACGAACTCGCCGAGAACAGGGAGGAAAGGGAACGCCTTCAGGAAAAGATAAAGGACCTGTTGATGCCCCAGCCGGAGGAAGACAAGAAAAACGCCATAGTGGAAATAAGGTCCGGTGCCGGGGGGGACGAATCGGCGCTATTTGCTGCCGACCTGCTCAGGCTATATCAGAGATACGCCGAAAAACAGGGCTACAAAGTCGAGACCCTGGAAAACAACCCAACTTCCATCGGTGGCTTTACTCTGGTCTCCGTCGCGGTAGAAGGGGATAACGCCTACGGAAAGCTCAAGTACGAGAGCGGCGTCCACAGGGTTCAGCGCGTTCCGGAGACGGAATCCTCCGGCAGAATTCATACTTCTACAGCCACGGTAGCGGTATTGCCGGAGGCTGAAGAAATCGACGTCGAAATAAACGAGAACGACGTGCGCATTGACACTTTTCGCTCATCCGGTCCGGGAGGCCAGCACGCCAACGTGACCGATTCCGCGGTACGGATGATTCACGAGCCAACGGGGATAGAGGTCCAGTGCCAGGACGAAAGTTCGCAGCACAAAAACAGGAAAAAGGCCTGGCGAGTCCTGAGATCCCGGTACCAGGAAAAGATAGAAGAAAAGCGGACTGAAAAAAGAGAAAACAAAAGGCGGGGACAGATCGGCCAGGGACAGCGAAGCGAGAAGATCCGAACCTACAACTTCCGCCAGAACAGGGTAACGGACCACAGGATTAACTACACGACCCACAACCTCGAGGCCATCATGGAAGGGGAAATCGACGAACTGATCACCAAACTGGAGGAAGCGGAAAAGGAGGAGATGCTGGAAAACCAGGGAATTTCCGAACTACTCGGTTCCGAGTGACAGCTACTTTCTTACCGGTGAGAACTCCGTTCTCCAGTCGTATAGACGTCGTTCAACCTTGAAAAAGAAAATTTAAAGCAATAGAATAATCTGGCATGGGTCTATAGCTCAGTTGGTCAGAGCGCACGCCTGATAAGCGTGAGGTCCCTGGTTCAACTCCAGGTAGGCCCACCACTTTCCTAGGATACCTTTTCCTCTTCAAAGTAAGTTACGAGATCATCCAGGGTGAACGACTCGAGTACTTCAGTGAACTGTTTGTATATTACTTTCCAGACTTCAAGCGTGGGGCAGTGATCCTCCAGGGGGCAGGGTTTGCCTTCTTCCGGCAGCAGACAATTGACCGGTGCCAGGTTACCGTCCTCCAGCACCGAGATTACCTTCTTAATGGAAACTTCCTCCGGGTCATTCGACAGCTCGTAACCTCCTCCGCGCCCGCGCTTTACCTCGACGAGTTCGGCGTCCTTCAGCTCCCTCATGATTTTCTCCAGAAATGGTTGAGGGAGCTCGTACTTTTCGGCGATTTCCTTGGTAGACAGGTAAGTAGTATCGTATTTCAGCGCCAGCTCCGCCATTGCAACTAGACCGTAGCCGCTCTTCTTGGTAACTTTCATCTTCCTCTCCCTAAACCCGTCTCCGGGTTGAATTCTTAGTCAGACACCAACGTTGGAACGATCGAAGCTTTCTTCTTCCGTTCTTTCTTCCAGACGGTTCTCGAGGTCCTCGACTGTGGCTTCGAGCTCGAGCTGTCTCTTGAGCATATGGTCAAAAGCATCGCCAAGCGGGTCCGGAATGTCCGCATGATCCAGGTCGAAATCGGGCTTCGAGCTGCTGCCTTCCTTCGAAACCTGGGCCGGCACGCCAACGGCAGTTGTAGCAGGAGGTATCGACTTCGTAACGACGGAACCGGCACCAATTCGGGCACCCTCCCCGACGGTGATCGGCCCGAGCAAAATACCACCCGCACCTATCTCGACGTTGTTCTCCAGAGTGGGATGACGCTTGCCCGGTTCCTTGCTCGTCCCCCCGAGCACTACACCCTGGTAGAGCAGAACGTCATCGCCTATTTCAGCCGTTTCTCCGATCACTACGCCGCTCCCGTGATCAATAAATACGCCGCTACCTATCTCGGCGCCGGGATGAATTTCCACTCCCGTCAGGAAGCGACTGACGTGCGAAACCAAACGGCCCAGTAATTTGAGCCCGTTCCGCCAGAAGAGGTTTGCTAGCCGATGCAACCAGAGCGCGTGAAGCCCCGGATAACAACAGAGAACCTCCAGTAGATTCCTCGCTGCAGGATCCCTGTCAAACACGGCACGTACGTCTCTTCTTAAGCGGCGAAAT
>CAZNVA010000196.1:0-2429 GCA_964576335.1 uncultured Thermotogae bacterium
GGCTACTTCCATACTGAATGGATGGAGGATGCAAACTGAACCGGAATTACCAGCTATAAACGGTATTGATTATAACGTCCTCGAGGCCTCCGCCGGAATCCAGAACAAGGCCGGTAGTCAGGTCAAAGGAATTGCTCAACCTGTACTCGGCTTCACCCGTTAACTGGCTGACTCCAAATAACTCACTGTCGTCGGACCAGTATAGATCCACCCCGAGGTAGAGGTTCCCGCTGCCGCCCTCGAGGGAAAGAACTCCCCCGTAGTCCGTTTTACTCGATACCGAGACGTCTCCCGGGAGATAGGAGTACCTGCTGCGGGGGAACAGACCGTAATCCTCGGCCCGGAGTCGCCAGTCCTTCTCCTCGCTTTCACGAATCAAATTATTGTCCCCCAGGGCTTCGAGAAAGCTAAACTTTACGTTGCCGAGGCTTACTTCGTTCATTCCATAACCCCTGATTGCAAAACCCTCGATAACGTTTTTCCCGCCGGTCAGTTCGTCCGGTTTTAGTTCCGAATAGACATCGAGGCAGCCCCATTCCAGGTTCAATTCCGGTTCCAGGGTAATATCCTTGTTACCCGGATTAAACTGGAAGGAACCATCCAGCTCAAGTAAATCCTCGTCGTCGCCGACGGAGAAGTCGAGAGTGGTCTCCTCAAAACCCTTGTCAGCGCTGAAGTTGCTGGTGGAGTCGAACCGCAGCGGGCCAAACTTTACTCCTTCCAGGCTAACTTCGCTCCCGGTATAACCGCTGAGCCTCTCGTAACCCTGGGCCGGCCCACTAAAGGTATCGTAGCCGCTTCCATCCTGGATTCCGGCCAGTTCAAGTGGGCTTGGTTGCAACCCAAACCGTGCGATTAACTCCACACCTATCCCGCTCAATTTCGTACCGGATACGGATAACTCCAGGCCGGAATTGTACTCCACCTGGCTCTGGGTCGATTCGCTAATCTTCTTTACCTGTTCGCCTTCCGGCTTTCTTTCCAGGAGAAATATTCCCTTGTAAGAAAACCCGCCGTAGTTAACGATACCGGTACTTGCCCAGTAATCCAGCTCGTCTTCTCCAAAGTCGGCCCTCGTGCTACCTCCCATGGTCCCGATCGGGTAGTCCGGACCGAACTCCCAGGCAAAGTAACCGTCAAAGGAAACGTCAAAGAGGTCAGCGTCATTCGGGTCCAGAAGCTGGCTCTCGGCCTGGGCTGAAAGAGCCGCTCCGGTATCCGCAAGTCTCGTCTCCGGCCAGTAGAGAGCCCCAATTACCATACTCGGCAGGTCCTCCACGTTTCCACTTACGTAGCTCATATCCCAGGTCACGACGGAGTCCGTTCCAAAGATACCTCCGGTACCGCCGGGTGAAAGCCAAATTTCCGAATCGATTTCACCGTCGACCCTTCCTCTAACCGAGGAACCAGGTAAGGAAACCAGCAAAAATGAAACAAGAATTAGCGCAACGACTTTATCGAGCTCCTTTATGGACAAAATATACCCCCGTTTATTTTAAAGAATCGAGCCTGGTCCGAGACCAGTACCATCTCCCGCTGCGACCCATTTATTCATACCGCAAAGCTTCCACTGGTTGCAAACTGGAAGCCTGTCTGGCCGGCAACACGCCGGAAATCGATCCAAGGACGAAGGAAAAAGCAATTGCACCGATTATCAACCCCGGCTGGAACGAAGGCGCAAAGGGCACTGAAAGGGCCTGATCAATAAACCTTCCGGCAATTAGACTGATACCTATTCCGACTAGCGTACCCAGTGCACCACCTACCAGCCCCAGGAGTCCGGATTCTATGAGAAATAGGCTCAGGATCTGGCCGTTTTTGGCACCAACTGCCTTCATGACACCTATCTCCCTCGTCCGCTCCAGCACTGCAGTATACATGGTATTCATGACGCCAATTCCTCCGACAAGCAGCGATATAGCGGCGATTCCGGCGAGGGCGATCTGTATGGTTCCGAGCACGTTATTGACCCTGTTACTTATATCCTCCGTGGTTATCGTGGTCGAGGCAGTATCGTTTGCAGTATAGGCATCCTCTATGGCCTCCGCCACGCTGGAGACGTCCGAATCCTCGTAAACTTCAGCCAGGACGATAGAGGCCCTGTTCTCCCCTCCGTATAGGTCGTTCATCGTAGCCAGGGGAACGAAAATGCCGCTATCCAGGTCACCGTAGAAGTTAAACCCTCCGTCACCCTGGTCCTCGGGCTCCAAAATGCCCGTTACCGTAAACTCCCTTCCTTCAATCCTTACGGTACCGCCGGCAGATACGCCGAGGTCTTTCGCAGCACCGCTGCCGAGCACAACTTCCAGAGGCGCTCCCTCGAAGGAAAACCGTTCCCCGTTTTCAACCGGAAAGCCACTGAAGTAATCGTCGAAATTCGAGAGAACTTCTTCGCTCATTCCGGTAACCCGAAGGAAGGCTTGACCGTC
>CAZNVA010000197.1:0-2394 GCA_964576335.1 uncultured Thermotogae bacterium
TGTAAAAATTGGACTCCCCGCGGACTTTGGCCGCCTCAACGAACTCCTGTGCCTTAACCTCGAGGGCGGCACTTCTCGCCACCCGACCTATCCTCGGCGTATGGGCAAGTCCGATAACCAGAATCACGTTAAACGTCCCCGGACCGAGTACCCCGAGGATGAACATGGCAATGAGCAGAGCGGGAAAAGCCATGAGTATGTCCATAGCACGCCCGAGCAATTCACCGATGGGTCCTTCGTAAAAAGCAGCTGTTAGACCGATCAGAGTCCCGCCAAACAGGCCGAGACCCGTTGCCGACAGGGCAAGAATAAATGCAGTACGACTACCGGCAATTACACGACTAAATATATCCCGACCCCAGCGGTCCGTCCCGAACCAGTGATCCAGGCCGGGAGAGGCAAACTTGTCCGTCGAAAACTCCGTCGGACCATAAGGGACCAGAATTGGACTGAGAACGGAAACAAGTATCCAGAATATCAGTACCAGCAAACCAGTAAAAGCTAGAGGTTTCTTCCTCAACCGAAGGGCAAACTCCTTGAGGAAGTTCAGCCAGGTCCAGAATCGCTCGGAGAGGCTTACCAGAGCGTCCACCATTCTATTCTCCCTCCCCGTACCTTAATTTGGGATTAATGAAGCTGTATAACAAATCAGTAAACAGGTTAACGAAGATGTAAGCAGCAACGACGAAGAGCAAACCTGCTTCCATTATCGGAATATCTCTCTGTTTTATTGCAGTAAGGATTAGACGCGCGACGCCGGGGTAACTGAAGGTGGCTTCAACGACGACGGCCCCGCCAAGCAACCAGCCCAGGTTAATGGCTATTACCGTTATCGTCGGTAGCAGCGCGTTACGCAACACGTGGTTCACGATCACCCGTTTGGAATTCATACCTTTGAGTATTGCCGACCTGGTGTAATCGGATTTCATGACCTTAACCACGCTGGCTCGTGTATGACGGACAATATAGCCCGTCATCACCCCGGAGAGTGCCAGTATGGGAAGAATCAGCTTATCCAGCTGACTGAAGATCCCGTTACTCCAGTCGATTGCCCCGGAGGCAGGAAGCCAGCCGAGGTAAACGGAAAATATCAGAATCAGTATTAACCCGGTAATGAAGGACGGAAACGAAATCAGCCCCAGGGTGGTTACGGATATCAACCTATCCAGCCAGCTATCCCGGTTCAAACCGGCAGTAACCCCGAGCAACAACGACACCGGCACGACGAACAGCAGCGCCCCAAAAGCAAGCACCAGCGAGTTCCTGGCCCGCTGCACCAGAAGCGGGCCCACTCTAATCCCGGACCGGCTCAGCGACGTTCCAAAATTTCCATGTAAAACTCCGTTCAACCAATCCAGGTACCTTACGTGCATCGGCCTGTTTAACCCGAGTTCCTGGCGCAGCGCCTCCAGCGACTCCTCGGTGGCGTACTGCCCGAGCACCATCTGGGCTACGTCCCCCGGAAGACCTTCCGCTACCAGGAATATGAGCAAGGAGGCGATAAAGATACTTACTACTGCCTGCAACAATCTCTTGCTTGAATAAATTAGCATAAGATCCCTGTAGGTCTACCGTTACTTTTGGAAAACAGCCCCAATCAAGAAATACCTTCCTCGGCTTCTGCAATTATTGCATCCATGGTTTCAATGGAGTCATCGGAAAGCGGTTCCGGTTCGTGGCTTTCGATGACCTCCCTGGCCCGCTCCCTGGCTCTCTCCCGGAGATCCTTACCTCCGGCTTCCTTCCAGCTATCGTAACCTTTTCTATCCAGCAAAGAGGGCTGATAGAGGTCCTTAAAGGTATCCAGCGTAGATTGATCGGTAAGGTAACCACCATCGGGACCAACTCTCTCGATAGCGTCCATTGCCATGTGCTTTTCGTCTAGATTTATCCCTCGCTGAAGCCTGCGCACGTAACCAACGATCTCGTTGCCGATAACGACTGATTCAAGCGAACCGGTTTGGCCTGCTTCAAGGTAACCTACGTCGTGAATCAAATCGGCCTGACTCCTTACCATTTCTGATATCGAAAGTGAGGCCTCCATTGCCTGCTGCCCGTCGATGGCTTTTGAATCGCTAAACCCAGCTTCGCTAAAAACCGGCATATCCAGGTATTTGCTTACCTGGCTCAAAGCGCGATCTATTATCACGGCTGCCGGGAGACCGTAGGAAGCACCTGCGGATTTCATATCCATCGGCGAAGCTGCTCCGCCGATTATTACCGGAGCACCGGGGTTTTTCAGCTGAGAAATGACTATCCCGCTGAGTTCCTCCGCCAGGGACATTATAACAGTACCCGCGGGAGTCGCCGGGCTGGAAGCGCCGGGAAGCGTTCCCGACGTATATGTTGCCGGAACCTCGTATTCCGCGGACAAAAGCAGCCGACCCAGCGCGT
>CAZNVA010000198.1:0-2393 GCA_964576335.1 uncultured Thermotogae bacterium
GTCACGACGTTGATCGAGGAGAACGCCATGGCCATCTCCGCGATCGCCGGGTGGAGAAACCCCATGACGGCAATCGGTATCGCCACGATGTTGTAGAAAAATGCCCAGAACAGGTTCCCTTTGATCTTCGAAAAGGTAGCCTCGGAAAGGTTAACCGCCTTTACTACGGCGGAGAGGTCACCTTTGACCAGCGTGATGTCGGCGGCCTCGATTGCAATGTCTGTTCCGGATCCAATTGCGATGCCGACGTTTGCCTGCTCCAGCGCCGGAGCGTCGTTGATTCCGTCCCCGACCATTGCCACGCTTTCGCCCCTGTCCTGGAGCTTCATAACTTCTTCGCGCTTCCGATCCGGCATGACTTCGGCCAGGACGCGGTCGATACCTACCCTGTTCGCAATTGCCCTTGCGGTCCGTTCGTTATCACCGGTAATCATCACCGGCTGCAGACCATGGTCCTTGAGCTCCCCGATTGCGTCGGCAGAATCTTCCTTTATCCTGTCGGCCACGCCTATAACTCCCAGTACTCTGTCTCCCCGGGCGACGAGCATTGCGGTCTTTGCGTCCTTTTCCAGCTCGTCCACTTTGGCTTCCAGCTCCGAGTAGTCCAGTCCGTTTTCCCCTATCAGATCCCTGTTGCCCACGAGCAACTTTTCGCCGTCGAGCCGTGCTTCAACTCCCTTGCCGACCCGAGCGGAAAAATCGGTAACCTTATCTATACTGATATCTCTATCCCTGGCTTCTTCCACTATCGCCTCGCCCAGCGGGTGCTCGGAAGAATTTTCGGCCGAAGCCGCAAGCTGGAGTAATTCCTCCTCCGAAACCGCCTGAGGGATTAAATCCGTTACGCCCGGCTCACCTTCAGTTATCGTCCCGGTCTTGTCGAGCACGATCGTATCCACGTCCTTCATCGACTGAATTGCTTCGCCTTTTCGGATCAGTACGCCGTTCTCCGCTCCTTTACCGGAGCCGACCATCAGAGCCGTCGGCGTTGCCAGACCAAGCGCACAGGGACAGGCAATGACCAGAACCGAAATTCCGGCGAACAGGGACAGCGAAACCAGACCGAGAGTGGGATCTATCCACGGGATAAAGCCGGCAGCCCAGCTGGCCAGACCCTGAAACGTTCCGGAGAAGCCGAGCCAGAGAGCTATCGTGATCAGAGCGATGCTGATCACCGTCGGAACGAAAAAGGTCGTTACCCTGTCGGCGAAGTTCTGGATCGGTACTTTCGTTCCCTGAGCTTCTTCGACCATTTTTACAACCTGGGACAGAAAGGTGTCCTCGCCGACGCCCGTAGCTTCTACTTCAAGCATTCCCTGTTTGTTTACGGTAGCACCGATAACTTCGTCACCCTCCTGTTTCTCTACCGGCATGGATTCGCCGGTGGCGATTGACTCATCGACCGAAGAATTCCCGCCTTTGACGACTCCGTCCGTCGGTATCTTTTCACCGGGTTTGACCACCATAAGGTCCCCCACCTTCACTTCTTCAATCGGTATCTCTTTTTCCTCTCCGTCTCGCTTGACTCTCGCGGTCTTGGCCTCCAGGCTCATCAATTTCTGTATTGCCTCCGAAGCTCTGCCTTTAGCTTTCTCTTCTATGTAACGGCCGGTTAGGTGAAACCCCATAATCATGGCACCAACGCCGGTGTAGTTCAGCAGGTGCGGCGCCAGCCCGAACTCGCTCAACACGGTTACGAACCCGGTGAGGTAGGCAGCCGAGGCTCCCATCATTATCAGAGTATCCATGTTCGGCGCCAGGTGTCGGGCCGACTTGAAACCGCTCCTGAGTGTCTCCCGGCCGGTCCAGAACAGTGCCGGGGTGGCAAGCAGGATCATGCCAGCGTTGTACACCAGGGGGGAGGGCCATTTAATCCCCGTGATCATCTCCGGAACCATCCAGGCGATGATCGGTGCAACAAATACCCAGGTCCAGAACATTTTGTTCTTGGCCTTTTCGACCTTTTCCTGGCTTTCTTCCAGCTTGCTTTTCTTCTCTTCTGCATCGGTTCGAGTCGCACTTTTATCTACCTCGTAACCGGACCCCTCGACCGCCGCTTCGAAGTCGGAATAACTCACACGGGAGGGGTCGTAACTTAGGCTGGCTTCTTCCGTGGCCAGGTTGACGTTCGCAGCTTCAACGCCGTCCAGTTCACTCAAAGCTCCCTCAACCGCCTGGGCACAGGAGGCACAGGTCATGCCCTCGATTTTCAAATCGGCTTTAGCTTCTTTTATCTCTTTAACGCCGTAACCGGCTTCTTCAACAGCGTTTTTCAGGTCCTCATCCTCTACTTTGTCCGGATCGTAGGCAAGAGAAGCTCGATCCGTGGCCAGATTTACGTTTACTCCTTCCGTGCCTTCCAGCCCTGCCAGGTTCTTCTCCACCGCCTGGGC
>CAZNVA010000199.1:0-2359 GCA_964576335.1 uncultured Thermotogae bacterium
TAAGTAAAACTATCAATGGTTAATTTGGGTGGAATCTTTGATAATAATTTACAAGTGAGGTGAGAACATGTTCGTAAACGTTCACCGTTACGACTCCGAAGGCTCCAGGAAAACGATAAGAGTCAATCCGGATAAGGTATTTGCGATTGAAGAAGACGAAGGTAAAGCCATGCTTTATTTTTCGAACCCACTTAACTGCGGCCGGGACTCGGAGCCGATGAAGCTGGCCGAGTCGGCGGAGGAGGTCGAGCGGAAAATCGAGGGCCTCTAGCAGGCTTATTTGTATCGGAATGAGTTGTAGTCGATCCCCCTGGCTCGTAAATTAAACTCATTGTCCAATCGGTCGTCTCGGATTCTTGGCTGGCTCCGCTAACTGAAGTTGAGGAAACATGACGGTGCGCGTGAACCAGCTTGTCTTCTCCAGTGCCAGCTATATTAAACCGACCAGCTGCTTGATATGTCGATTCCTTCACATTTCTTTTTGCCGAAGTTGGTCAGTTCCAGCCGGAACTCGTCCTCTCCGATCTGTCTCTTCAGGTGGCCCTGGGTTTCCAAATATTCAGCTGCTTCTTCGAGTTCATCCCTTTCCGGTATTTCGTCGTCGTCTTCGTCAAAAAAAGGCTGGAAGTCCACGCCGTTTTCTTCCTTCTCGTTGTAAGCCCTGCAGAGGTGAAACCAGATAAATTCCTCTATTTCATCGGAAGTGAGCGGTCCTCTTTCGTAGGTCATATAACTATCCTCCTTCTTTAAAAGTTTAAACGGGTTGATTGGATCAGTCCACGAAAAGTATAAGCCATACTTGTCCTTTTGGGTAACAGTTTTTTACCATCTATTAGTTATTTTCATAACTGGACAGCTTATCCTCAAACAATTTGTAAAAAAATTCAAGGGTAAAACCCGGTGATAGTCATTAATACGGAGGAAAACCCTGCCCTAAACTGGGCGGAGGAATACGAAATCAACTTTCGCCACCTGGCTCCGGACGGTAAGGCGAGCCTGGTGGAACTAATCGAGTTGACCCAGGAAACCGCCTGGAAGCACGCCGATAATATGGGTTTAGGGTACTCCAGGCTGATGGGCGAGGACCTGATGTTCGCGCTGGCCTGGGAATCAATTGACCTGCAGGGCAGGCCGGGCTACGGGGATACCGTTGAAGTTATTACGAGGTTACCGGGAACCTCCAGGCTCTACTTTTACCGAGATTTTCTGATAACTGACGGTTCTTCGGAGACTTTTCTGGAGGCTCGTACCACCTGGACCTGTATGGATACGAATACACGCCGGCCTCAGCGGCTGGATCGGTTGAGTAGCGAGCTGGATTTCCCGTATCTTGAAGAGCCAAAGGACGTTGACAGGCCTGAATTTTCCCCGCCCGAAAGCGCCGGCCAAAGCTATGCGACGACCGTTCGCCCTTCCGACCTGGACGTAAATTCCCACGCCAACAACGTCCAGTACATCAGGTGGATCATGGACTCTATTCCTCTTGAATTTTTGGTCCCCCGCGAGCTGGATAACTTCGATATCAAATACCAGGCCGAATTAAGTGCCGGGGACGAGCTGCTGGTCGAAAGAAGCGAGCTGGAAAGCACCATTTCCCACAGGATCGTTCGCGAGAACGGTGGAGAAGCCGTTGCTCTGGCAGAGAGTAACTGGGCACCCCGGAAAGAGACCCGAAGTTAAAAGACCTGCTTTTCTCTTCTTTCCGTTTTTACCGCCCTTAGTTCCCCTGTGAGCCATTCTTGCTCAAATTTTGAAAATAATATACTATGCGAGAAAGGGAGTGGTCCAGAATGGACAAGGTTTGGTTATTATTACTCACTGCCGGGCTCGTGGTAGGGGTCGCTCTGATAGGCGGCAACTATTACGGTTCAGCTCCAGTAGAGAGAGAAGTTTCTGAATCACCCAAAGTAGAAGAGTCTCCTGGTCAGAGTGAAATTGAAAATCAACCTTTGCGGGAAAAGCCGGAACAAGACAGGGAAGAAATCGAAAGTGTCAATCAGGAAGAAACGAGTCTCTCCAACGGCCCAGAAACCCTGGACTTTAAGGTGGATGTTAACTCGGAAGGTGAGAACTATGAGACTAGGTTTCGAATAAAGCATCTCGGGAGAAAAAAAGAGGACATCCGAATAGATACAGTAAGGGAGGACGGGGCCAAGATGACCGTCATTTTAAAAGGCAGTTCGAATGAAGGCTGGGTCAGTGACTATTCCTCCAGCAGCTGGACTCACTTTACGGGGTTCGCATTCACTCAATGGTGGCGAAGAAGATCGGACCGGTATCTCGTCTATAAAGTCGGGGCCTGGGAGGAAATGGAAGGCGAGGAGTTTACGGTGGAGGACGAAGACGGAAGTGGGAGGGT
>CAZNVA010000200.1:0-2348 GCA_964576335.1 uncultured Thermotogae bacterium
GTTTAATAACCCCGTTTATTTAAAATTTCTTCCTTTACCTTTTCTGGCACAACTTCGTAGTGAGAAAAACTCAGCGAATAAGTTCCCCGTCCTCGAGTTATTGAACGCAGCCTTGTAGCGTAACCAAAGGACTCCGCCAGCGGAAGCTCGAATTCGATAAGCTGAACCCCCTCACGGTTTTCAATACCCGAAACCTCTCCCCGCCGTTTTGAAATATCTTCCATAACGTCACCGACGTGTTCGGAAGGAACGAATACCTCGCCCTCCATTATCGGCTCAAGCAGGAGCGAGTTCCCTCTCAGTGCTCGTGCGGTAGCCCTGGAACTCGCCGCCTTGAAAGCTATATCGGAAGAATCAACCGGATGGTGGTCACCGTCGTAAAGCGTTGCTTTGACATCAGTCACTGAATACCCGGCAAGCTTCCCGTTGCCAAGAGCTTCCTTAACCCCTGATTCGACGGATTTGATATATTCTTTTGGTACCTTTCCTTCACGAATACTGCTTTCAAAAACCACTCCAGAACCCCTTTTGAGAGGTTCAAACTTTATCTTCACTCTTGCATACTGGCCTCTTCCGCCGGATTGTTTGGCAAATTCCTCGTCGATGTCGGACTTCGCCCTGAGGGTTTCTCTGTAAGTGACGCTGGGCTTACCGACCTGAGCTTCCACGTTGAATTCTTCCTTGAGTCGCCTGGTCAGGATCTCAAGGTGCAGTTCACCCATGCCGGAAATGATCGTCTGGTTCGAATCCGGATCCGATTCAACTTTAAACGTCGGGTCTTCCTTGGCGAGCTTGTTAATTGCGGTATTTAACTTGTCCTCGTCCGCTTCCTTGCGTGGTTCTATCGCAACGGAGATTACGGGATCCGGAAAGTCAATTCGCTGCAGGACCAGCGGATCGTCAATACTGCAGAGCGTCTGCCCTGTCGACGTGTGATCCGGCCCTACTACTGCAACGATATCGCCGGCTTTTGCTTTTTCTATTCTCTCGCGCCGGTTTGCGTGCATGTGAAACATCCTCGAGACCCTTTCCCTGTTACCGGAATTGGGGTTGTAAAGATTGTCCCCTTCCTCGAGAGTACCCGAGTATATCCTCAGGTAAATCATGGTCCCGGTGTACTGATCCGTCGTTACCTTAAACGCGAGGCTGGCAAAAGGTTCTTCGGGAGAAGGATAGCGCCGCACCTTTTCCTCGTCTTCCCCTCCTTCGACTTCATAACCTTCTACTGCCGGGACGTCGTTCGGACTCGGCAGGTAATCGACGACTGCATTCAAAATTGGCTGAATTCCTACGTTCTTGAGGGCGGAACCGCCGAGGACCGGTACAGCGGCTTCCTCTATCGTGGCCTTTCTTACCGCTTTATCAATCAGGTCCCTGGGGATTTCTTCCTCTTCCAGGTACCTCATCATGAACTCGTCCTCGTAATGGGCCAGCTTCTCAAAGAGGTCGTCTCTCCACCTCTCCGCTTTATCACGGATATCTTCGGGGATCGACCTTTCCGTGTATTCCGCTCCCTTTGACTCCTGATCCCACGTCAGCAAGGACATCTTGATCAGGTCGACCATCCCGACCAGCTCGTCCGACTCGTCCCTGTAAACTAATTGAAGCGGCAGGGTGGTGACCCCTAACCGCTCCTCGATCATTTCTATCGTTTTGTCGTACCTGGATTCGGTCCTATCCAGTTTATTAACGAAGGCAATCCTCGGGATATCGTACCGATCGGCCTGCCTCCAGACCTTTTCGGACTGTGATTCCACCATTTCGACTCCGGAAAAAAGAGCCACGGCTCCGTCGAGAACTCGCAGCGACCTTTCGACTTCAGCGGTGAAATCAACGTGGCCCGGCGTATCTATTATATTGATCTGATGGTCGCGCCAGTAACAGGTCGTTGCGGCAGAGGTAATTGTTATACCTCGTTCCTTTTCCTGATCCATCCAGTCCATTTCGGCGTCCCCGTCGTGGACCTCACCTATCTTGTAAGTACGACCGGTATAATAGAGCATGCGCTCCGTTGCCGTAGTCTTCCCTGCATCTATATGCGCCATTATCCCGATATTACGTACTTCTTCGAGTTCTTCGTCCCTTATTTCCTCGTCCACGATCTCGTCTGATCTTTGTTTAGTCATAGTCATAATTATTTTACCTTACCTTTTTCATACCTCTACCCAATCTGTTGATACAATAAATAACAAATAAAAAAAGATAAAAACCAAAATTTAAATGAATCGCCGAGGATTACCAGCGATAATGAGCAAAGGCCTTATTTGCCTCTGCACGACGGTGGGATTCAAGCTTTCTCTCGTAAGCTTCCCCTTCCTTGTTGCTGGCCAATATTATCTCGTTTGCCA
>CAZNVA010000201.1:0-2329 GCA_964576335.1 uncultured Thermotogae bacterium
CTTCAAATTATCTGGAGAAGCCACCAGAAGGAGAAAATCGGTTTTACCTGGAAGGCGACCCGGACTTTACCAACCTGAGTGACCCCCTGGTCAGGGAGCTGGCCGTTGAAGCGGCTGTATACGAAAAGGGCTATTTCCCCGACGAGCCGGCCGAAGTTGTCCACAGCGTTTACGAGTTCGTCGCCGAGACCCTCGAACCGGACAGCTGGTCAGAGGAAGAAGTATTTACCAGCGAATCTATTGCCCGCTGGTGGAAAAGTGGTAAGATGGGGCCGAATGACGAGTACGTTCGGCCTCACAGGCGGTACGTCTCCCGGAGTACCGAACCTCCCGGATATATCTGCATCGAGCACGCCTACCTATTTACTTCCCTATTGAGGAACCTCGGTATTCCTGCCCGCGAGGTAAACCTTGGCCTGGCGACTCATCTAAGGGAAACGGAAGATGGTTTTGAACTGGGTTACTACTGCCAGGAGGCCGCCGCTCAGGCTTATTATTACGGAAAGTGGCACCTGTTCGACCCGTTCCTGGAATACACGAGTTTTCAGGAGTACAAAGAAGAATTCTGGTCCTACGTCGCCTGGTACGCCTGGAATAGGAGGTCAAAGCATGGTGGGGGAGAAGAAATCGGTATCGACGGAGGCTATGGCCATAACTTCATGCTTGACGATTCGGGTTCGGGAATTCCTCAGTCGAGGGATCACTGGAAAAGGCTTCGTTCCGGGACGAAGCCGGGTATCGTAGTCTCTCTACCGGAAGGACAAACCGGGTTCCGTTTAAGAGTCGAATCGAAAGAGGGAAAAGTCGCGGGGTTTAACAATTCCACTCAAGAGGGGAGCCGAATTCCCGGTACCCTATTCTACGGGAGTAGATCCATCCCCGGAGATGGAAACACTCCTAATAAATACCCCGACATAATCTTTATTCCGAGGGGCGAGGTGGAAGGGCTAAAATTAAAGGTCGTCCGGCAGCCGGGTAATCGGTTGCTTGGTCATGAAGAGCGCAAGGGTGGGTCAAAATTCCGCCTCGTGATTCTAAGAAAAATAGCCGGTAAAAAAGTCCCGACCGTTATTAAGAAAGTCGGAACCCTGTCCCCCGGTGAGTCAGAGACATACGAGTTGAAAGTGCGGCCGAATGGCGTATTAAACGTTACTGAGTTGGATTAGTTGTACTGGTTTATCCGCCCCTGTTGCCTATTTCTCCTTTTCCTTTCTCTCTTCAAATATGGACCGCTGGTCCGGATCCTTCCACTTGCCCTGCAGCAGGCCTTCGCCGCTCCTGCCCGAGGTCATTATTCCTCTGATTTCTCCGGACTCTACTTCGGTTACATTCAGTTCTTCGCCGGATTTTTCAGCTTCATTCACGATCGCATCGACCAGGATACCGATCTCTTTTTCGGTTAGATCGCCAGGGTTCTTGCTAATCAAATTAGGTAGATTCAACAGGGCCAGGCCAAGTGGCATCTCATCAGTAACTGTCACTATCGGAACGTCCACCGTCCTGTAAACTCTCTCCTGGACTTGACCAACCCGGCCGATGAACTCCTTTGCGGACACGATACCTGCCTGATAATCGGCCAGAGCGGAAAAGATCTCTTTCCGATTTTTTTCGACGAAATCCTGGTTCAGTTGCCCCCTGGTTTTCATTTCGTAGAGGCCTCGTGCCAGCAGTCGGGTGAGTGAGGCAAGACTCTTCTTCTTTTTCTCGCCCGGTACGTTCGCAGCAGAAACCCTTTCCATTAGGAGAAAGACCTTTCTGGTACTTGCCTGCTGCGGCAGGTTCACGCCGTTTCCCGCAAAAACGGGTAGGGCCGAAAGAACCAGAGCCGTACTTAACAAAAGAGCTGCAGAATAGAACAGGGCGTTCTTTCGCACGAATATCCCTCCCGCTAGATTTTTACACCTTCCCGTTTTTTTATGCAAACTTTTGGTTGCAAGACATTAACTCAATTCCTTCACCACCTAATTTTCGATAGGCGGCTCTTTCAAGAGCCGCTGTCGTGGGTGGTTGAAGTGTATAGATATATCCTTTGGTATGTTTAACGTAATTACTACCGAAGCAAACAACCAAACACTTCAACCCGGGTATACTGTTTTGCCAACCGCCCCGGCACGGGGACCGGGGCTACTGGGTGAATGACGAGAGTAGGCAGGGTCCCCGTGCCCTGCCGGAAGTTAAGTGGTGTTGGTTGAAGTGTTGATTTCAGGTATCGAATTCTACCGATGTAGAAATATTAACACTTCGACCTGTGTTTACACCGGGGGTAAAAACCCCCGGCTATGTGCGCCCATGAGGACAACTAACTTGGAGGTTCGAATCCTCCCGGGCA
>CAZNVA010000202.1:0-2310 GCA_964576335.1 uncultured Thermotogae bacterium
TAGAATCCTGTATTTTGAAGTTATTCCAGGAGGTTCAAATGAAAATAGAAAAGCAGCTGGACCAGTTCGACCTCAAGCAACTAATCGGTTACTCCGTGGATTCGGAAGAGCAGTCCAAACGGTTTTACGGTGAGTTCGTCGAATCCGGCAAAGGGCAACTCGTGCCGGAAAGGTTTCGCAGCCTGATGAACGACGAAGAACTGCACAAGGAGACGCTGCTCGGCTTACACGAAGAGCTTTACGGCGACAGGGATTACGTGGTCCCTCAGGGGGAAGGTCTGCCGCCCCACGAGGATTTTGACAGTCTGAAGAACGTGGAAAACCTCCTTGATGCCCTGGGAAAAGCAATAGTTAATGAAAATAACGCGATCAGGATTTACAAATACATGGAGGGAGAGTACGGGGATCATTCGGACCTGTTCGGTTACCTGGTCAGCATGGAGAAGGGACATCTGGAGTCCCTGAAGGAAGAAAAGAAACTTTACGAGCGCGAAGCGGAGTCGAACGATAAAAGCGGGCCCCTGAAGGAATTCTGGGAGAATATCGGGCTGAAGGGCTGGTAGTTTCGCTCAGTGGTCTCTCGTCCGTACAGTTGACCGGCTGACCGCGCGGACCCCGGCTGAAGGATTACCGTAAAAATCGGTTCCAGCAATTAAGGGAGGTATTGCTGCAGGGATTCTGAAATTTTTTGGCTGTGAGGGGTTACGGTTAGCCGAGACTCTATCAAGTAACTGGTTGGTTTGTGCCTTTCGTTCCTCTATCATTCTTTGCACAAGAACACTACCATTTTGCTTAACCGGAGGGGCAGACTTTCGCAATGCGCGGTTACGTCGAGCAACTGCGCCAGTTCAGGCCTTCCGCTCGAATATTTTTAATTGCTACGGGGTTTTTCGGAATTGCCGGCGGTATCAGGCGGGTGGCCCGTAACCTCTATTTCCTTTCACTTGGGTTTAACGAGGGTTTTGTCGGGCTGGTCGTCGGGGTTGGTACTTTTACCGGCTTGCTCGTGGCTTTGCCCGGCGGGCATCTCGGGGACCGCTTTGGGCCCCGGAAGACGATGATTGGCGCTACTGCCCTGGGAGCGGCCGGGATTGCGCTCCAGGGGATACCTTATCGCGTGCCGATCGTTCTTGGTGCTGCGTTGAACCGGGTGGCCTGGTCCGTTTTCTTCATCGTCGGTCCGGCACTGCTGACCGAGGAAAGCGGAACGGAAGAGAGAACCCACCTGTTTAGCGTCTTTAGTTCCTCCCGGCGGCTCGCCCTGATCCCCGGGGCGCTACTTGGTGGTTACATGCCCGGTCTTTTGGGCGGTCTTCTCGGTCTCGGTGGGGAAGGGCCGGTTTCTTACAGGCTGACTATTTTTCTCCAGGCTTTGCTGCTGGCTGCCGCGTTAATTCCTCTCTTCCTGATCGACTCTTCCCCAAACGGCGAGGTAAGCTCGACCTCCCGGACTTACGACCTGGAGTTCCTCAGGCAACCGCTGGCCAGAAAAATCCTTTTGCCCTCCCTGTTAGTCGGTACCGGAGCCGGGATGATTTTCCCCTTTCTGAACGTGATCTTCGAACACTACGGGGCAAGTACCGAGCTGATCGGCTGGATCTTTACGATCCAATCCCTTCTCACCGGCTTGTTCGTCTTGTTTGCTCCGAATATTTCCAAAAAATGGGGCAAGGCCAAGGGGGTTGCTCTGACCAGGTTAGCCTCGATACCTTTCCTGCTGATTGTAGGCTACGCCGGGCACGTGCCAGTGATGGCCGGCGCTTTGATGGTCCGAAGCAGCCTGATGCGACTATCGAGTCCGTTGCGGAACAATCTGCTGATGAACATAGCCCGGCCCGGAGAGAGGTCGAAGATAAATGGGATCCGGCAGGTAGCTTCCCGGATCGGAAGAACTGCGGCCGGACCGGTTGCGGGCTGGATCCTTTCCAACGTCTCTTACAGCCTTCCCTTTTTACTGACTTCCGTGCTGTACGCGGTCGGTAGCGGCCTGTTCTATCTCGGGCTTCACCCGCTCGAGCTGGAACAGGAGGAGGCCGAAAACTAGTTTTTGCTTGGCAACTTAATAACATAACGTCCCCCGGCCGGATCTTGTGGAGTAATAAGTGTGTTGGGAGAGTAACCCGAAGATAATTTACACTATCCGGGCCAAGAGTCACCTAAGTCCCGTGGCAGATCGAATTACTCCAGTTTTCCAGAAAAGAGGTTATTCAGCGATTCAGCCAGGGTTGGGTGAGCAAAAATGCCTTCTTTTAGCTTTTTGTAAGACAGGTTTCCCATCATGGCTATCTGAATTGCGGAGGCAATCTCACC
>CAZNVA010000203.1:0-2293 GCA_964576335.1 uncultured Thermotogae bacterium
CGACGCCGGACTGGGGACTGCTGATGAAAGAGGCTCAGTCCTACATGAGCTGGGCCCCGTGGATGTCAATATTCCCGGCTCTGGCGATAGCTTCCCTGGTAGTTGCCGTCAACTTTCTGGCCGATGCCATCCGGAAGTACGAAGCTGGTGAACTTTAGGGGGAATTAACCAAGAATGAACGATATTCGTAGCGTGCCCAATTCAATTCTGGAAATTAAGGACCTGGTCGTGAAGTACAGTACCAGGTCCGGCGATTTGACCGCCGTACGGGGAGTCAACCTCTCCGTCGCGAAGGGAGAAACGCAGGGAATAGTCGGCGAATCCGGTTGCGGCAAGAGTACCCTGGCGTTCGCGATCATGGGTTATCTCGACAGGAACGGCAGGATAGATAGCGGTCAGATCATACTGGATGGAGAAGATATATCGGATAAACCGGAAAGCTGGATGCGAAATATCTGGGGCAACGAACTAAATATAGTTTACCAGGACCCTTCAGCTGCCCTGAACCCTTCGATAAAAATTGGAAAACAGGTAGGGGAGGTACTGGAAACCCACGAGGGGCTGTCCGAAAAAAAGGCCCGAGACGAGACGATAGACATGCTGGACGAACTACAGATATCCGACCCGGGTATCGTCGTCGATAGTTATCCCCACGAGCTCAGCGGTGGGATGCGCCAGCGGGTCTGCCTGGCAATGGCCCTCGTCTCTCACCCGAAGTTACTGATCATGGACGAGCCCACGACCAACCTGGACGTAACCGTCGAGGCGAAGATACTCGATATCATCAAGGACCTGAAGGAAGAGTTCGATACTACGATAATCTACATCACTCACGACCTCGGCGTCGTCTACGAGGTTAGCGACAGGTCGGGCGTAATGTACGCCGGTAAGTTCGTCGAAGAAGGGCCGACCGACGAATTAATTGACGAGCCAGTTCACCCCTATACCCGCGGGCTGCTGCGGACTGTACCGGAGGTGTCCGCGGAGACCAGGAAGGGGAAGCTCCGACCGATAGAGGGATCGGTCGTGGAGTTAGGTAACCTGCCGGAAGGTTGTAAGTTCAACCCCCGGTGTCCTTACAGACAGGACGCCTGTACCGGAACGGAACCGGATTTCAGCGAAGTAACGGAAGACCACTACGCCCGCTGTTACGAAACCGACCAGGTTCTCTCGGAGGAATACGACAGAAAGTCCGCCAGCAGCGAAGAATTCTACGATAAGGACGAAGAAAAAGTGGAAAGAAAGACGATTCTTCAGGCGGAAGACGTCAAAAAGTACTTCGGTGAGTCCGGCGGCGGCTTGTTTAACCTGGGCGAAGAGGACGAACGAGTTCGGGCCGTGGACGGCGTTAATCTGGAGCTTGATGAGGGAAATACTCTCGGCGTTGTCGGCGAGTCCGGCTGCGGGAAGAGTACCCTGGCGCGGACGATTATCGGGCTGGAAGATATTACCGACGGTCAAATTAAGCTGGAGGACAAGGATATATCCGTCCCGATAGAGGATCGGGACAAAGAGACCCTGCAGCAGATTCGGATCGTCTTCCAGGACCCCAGGGCCACGCTAAACCCGAAGAGGACGATCAAGCAGACTATTATGCGCCCGATAAAACTGGCAGGAGCAAATCACGAGGAAGCACTAAACAAGACCAGGGAGCTGCTCGACGCCGTTGACCTCGGGTCCGGTTACATGGACAGGCACCCGGATCAGCTCAGCGGGGGACAGAAGCAGCGCGTCGCCATTGCCCGGGCTTTCGCCAGTCAGCCGGAGCTTATTTTGAGCGACGAACCGACCTCGAGCCTGGACGTTTCGATCCAGTCCTCGATCATTAACCTCTTGCTCGACCTCCAGGATGACCTGGATACCGCTTTTATGTATATTTCTCACAACCTGGCCGTCGTCAGCTACATCAGCGATTACATGGCTGTCATGTACCTGGGAAGGCTTGCCGAAGTCGGACCGACGGAGGAAATTTTAAACCCGCCTTATCACCCGTATACCGAGGCACTGCTGTCGTCCGTCTCCGTTCCGGATCCGGAAGTGGATCAAAAGCGGATCCGTCTATCGGGTTCGGTCCCAAGCGCCCGTAACGTTCCCTCGGGTTGCCGGTTCCATACCCGCTGTCCGAGAAAGGTTGGTGAGGTATGTGAAAACGAGGAACCACCAAAGCGCGTTGACGAGGACGAGGAACACGTGATTCACTGTCATATCCCCCTGGAAGAATTGCGAGAGGTTGAACCAGTTCTGCAAAAGTAAATTTGGTCTTTGTAATTATAGTGCAATTTTTAAGTTTTCC
>CAZNVA010000204.1:0-2279 GCA_964576335.1 uncultured Thermotogae bacterium
GGATGCCAGGACCGTTCAGCGGATAGAGCGGGAGGGATACCGCGATATACCCGCGACGAACCACGACGTCAAAGCGATTGAGTACTTCGTGCGTGAACGGTTGAAGGATAGAAACCTGGCCGAGCTGATACCCTACGTTCACTACGCATTGACTTCTGAAGACGTCAACAATTTGGCCTACATGAAGCTGGTCAAAGGTGCAACGGGCGAATTGCTCGATTCACTCAGGGGTCTGACTGAGCACCTGGTGGATCTGGCCGAGGAAAATAAACACCGGCCAATACTGGCCCGAACACACGGGCAGCCTGCGACGCCGTCCACGATCGGCAAGGAGTTTGCGGTCTTCCTCTCCCGGCTCGTTTCGGAATTTAAAAAATTGGAGAATGCCAGAGAGGGTATGACGGGTAAACTGGCGGGAGCGACGGGCAACCTGAGTGCCCATGCGGACAGCTACCCGAAGACGGACTGGCTGGAGTTTTCGGAGGAGTTCGTCCGTGATTACGGCTTGAAGCCGCGGGAAGCAGTGACCCAGATAGAGCCCAGGGACAACCTGGCCGATTTAACCGATAACCTGACCCGGATCAATAACATTTTGATCGACCTGGCACGGGACTGCTGGACCTATGTCTCCTTTGACTACTTCGCCCAGAAGCAGGAGGAAGGTGAGGTCGGGTCCTCGACCATGCCCCAGAAAGTCAACCCGATCGATTTCGAGAACGGTGAGGGCAACCTGAGTAAGGCGAACTCGGACCTGAGCTTCCTCGGGGATTACCTGACGAAATCACGGCTGCAGCGCGACCTCTCGGACTCCACCGTCCGAAGGAACATCGGTACCGCCTTTGCCCACGCGCTGATCGGGTACAAAAGCGTCCAAAAAGGTCTGGGCAAGCTGGAGCCGAACGAGGCCAGACTGGAAAGCGACCTGGCGGAGCACCCGGAGGTTCTGGCGGAAGCCTGGCAGACGGCGCTCCGGAAGTTCGGGCACTCGGATGCCTACGAAGTCGTCAAGGAGAAGACGCGCGGGAAACGGATGGGGCCGGGCGACCTGGAGGAAATAATCGACGAACTACCGCTGCCGGAAAACGAAAAAGCCCGGTTAAAGGAGCTGGAACCGCGAGAATACGTTGGGAAGGCCGCCCAGATCACCGAGAACTCCGTTTCCGAAGCGAAAAGCTGGCTGGAAAGTCAATAAACTGCGCTATTTGTACTGATCCAGGGCTTTGAGTCGTTTGCTAATTTCCGGGTGGGTCGTGAAGAGTTCGAACAACCTCTCCTTTAACCCAGGTTCCTCGCCCTTGTACTTGTTGACCATTTCCCGATCGGACAGGTTCCTGTCGCCCTTTGCCGCGTCCGGATCGGCGATAAACAGCGCCTTCATCCCGGAGCCGAGTGGGTTAAGCCCCATGCTGTTGGACCGCGCTGCAGGCGCACCGGACCGTTGGGCTTTGGCATCTCGTTCCTTGAGTTGTGCCATTTTGTTTTCTATCTTTGCCAGCCCTTCCTGGAGCTTGCGCGAACCCTCGAAGACGGCACCGGCCCCGAACTGGTCGGCGTAGTACTCCCGCAGGCGCGAGAACCAGAGAATCGCCAGGTTCAGAATGAAGTAGAGGAACATCGAGCCGAGAGCGACGACGATCAGGGCTCCGCCGTTTCTTCTCCGACCGCCGAGAAAGGAGGACCAGAGCAGTGTTCGGCCAAGCATCATGAATATTGCCGGCAGGATCGAGAGGAACATGGTCACTTCCGCGTCGTTGTGGACTATGTGACCGATTTCGTGCCCGAGCACCGCCTCGACCTCTTCGTCCTCCAGGGTATCCAGCAGTCCCTTTGTTACGGCAACTTTCTTACCCGTGGAGAAATTACCGTAAGCGAAGGCGTTGGGCATCTCCATATCGGCAACCATAACCTTTGGTTTGTCTATACCGGCCTTTCGGGAAATTTGTTCAACCTTCTCGTGCAGGTGTGGATACATGTCCCGCTGGGCCTCGCTGACGTTCATCGAGTACTCGACCATCTTCGGGCCGTAGAACCACTGCAATCCGAAGAATGGTACGATGAATATAAGCGTCCAGATGAAGTTCAGTCCGAGTACTCCATTGAGCAGTACGGAAGCTCCCAGAGTGGTTATCCCGATTATCAGCGCCAGACTGCCCAGCATTCCGCCTTTAAGTTTTAAATTACTCATGGATACACCCCCGTTAGTTGGTTCCTTATGAGTTCATAAAATTGTATTCCAGGGTTATCGGGAGGACAAGCCATTCTCGTTCGTGCGGTTGAAC
>CAZNVA010000205.1:0-2278 GCA_964576335.1 uncultured Thermotogae bacterium
CGACAATGGAGAGTATCGCCGAGGAGGCGGGAGTTAGCAAAGGTACGCTCTACTATTACTTCGACAGCAAAGAAGAGTTATTTATGGAACTCCTCTTCGACTGGATGAAAAAATTCGAGCAGCTCTGGGAAGGAAAAGATTTTGAAGACTCTCCGGTTCGAGAATTAACTCAACTTCATACGGGAATGATCAAAATGGTTGAAGAGACGGCTTCTCTCGGCAGGTTGATGCTCGAATTCTGGGCCAATGCATCCAGAAAGAAAAAGCTGGAGGAAATTCTCAACAATACTATTAAAGAATACAGGAAGAAAACGGCCGGAATCATCCAAAGAGGCAAAGAAGAAGGTGTTTTTCGTGATGTCGACCCCCTGGAGGCCAGTTCGGCGCTCATTGCAGCCTACGACGGATTATGGTTTCACTGGTTACTTGACCCCGAATCCTTTGAGTTGAAAGACGCAGGGAAAGAGCTCATTAGCAATTACCTCGTCGGCCTGACCAGGGAGGATTACGATCTAAAAGCCTCAATGGAAGAATTTAATGAGTATAACTAAGGTTCCGAATTATGCAATTGAGGGTGATCGGTAATTATGTCCCAATCGATAACAACAAAGTCCGGTTCGAATAGCGAAATCGTTCTTCGAGGCACTAACCTGAAAAAGACCTACAAGCCCACGGTTCCATTTACCGGCCGAAAGGTCTCGGTTTTGACCGGGGCGGATATAATGTTACAGAAAGGAGAGATAGTGGGAATCGTCGGTGCCAACGGATCGGGCAAATCAACTTTAATGAAAATCCTCGTTGGAGCTCTTCAACCGGACAGAGGGGAGGTGTCGGAAGACGTGAGGATCGGATGGTGCCCTCAGGAAAGCCGACTTTACGATAGATTGACCGTCAGAGAAACCTTCGAATTGTTCGGTGAAGCATACGATATGTCGGAGAGTTACGTTCAAGATCGTCAAAGAGAACTGTCGGAAAAGTTGGATTTTAGCCGTTTTCTCGATTATAGGATAGATCATCTTTCCGGGGGCAACCGTCAGAAGGTTAACCTTTCAGTTGCTCTACTTCACGAGCCAGAGGTACTACTCCTGGACGAACCTTATACTGGGTTTGACTGGGAAACTTACCTTGCTTTCTGGAACCTTACCGAAGAACTTGTTTCCAGGGGGACAACCATTGCAATTATCTCTCACCTGATAAGTGAGCGAGAAAGGTTCGATCGCATCCTGGAATTGAAAGACGGGGAGTTGCACGAACAGGAGGGTGAGGTGAAAGAAACGCGGAGCTCGGTACACGAAAACGACGATCCAAAGCAAAAGGTTGGCGGGAGTAACACGAAATGAAAAAGTTTCTCTTAAGTACACGACTCCGAATCATGGAGTTAGCCAGACAGCCGCTTACGCTGTTAATTCTAGTACTGCTGCCCCCGGCCGTAATTGAAACCTACGGAATTGCCGTCGCTTCTTTCCCGCAGCTGCCTTCGCTCGGTGCCGAACCAGCAACTATTGGGCGAATAACCGGTACGCTGTTTTCGGTGGCCTTTCTTGCTGGTTTGATTGGTCTGTTCCAGGTTATCAGTGCCAGAAAGGGCGACGAGCGGGTCGCTATAGCCGGATTCCCGAAAAGGGTTACCCTTGCTGCCCGGGTCCTTACCATGGTTATCGTTTCCATTCTGGGAGCGGCGGTTGCTTTTCTCGTCTTCAACTTTCGTGTGGCCATATCTTCCCCCTTGTTGGCTTTCTGGGCGCTGACGCTGGCCGGTTTGGTTTACGGATTGCTCGGAGTGATAATAGGTAGTTTTATCCCAGAACCGCTGGAAGGATCTATAGTTCTCGTTTTTATGGCTGACCTGGATAACGCCCTCTCTTCCGGGTTATTTCCAATTTCGGCCTCGATTTCGGTTCCTCTGATCGGCAAGGTCGGCGTTACTGACTTAGTGCCACTCTACCATCCTCACGAATTGTTTGTTGCGGCCATCCTTCGCGGAGAGCTAGTAACAAAACATCTATTTCCCGTTATTGGTTGGATTACCGGTTTGGTGCTGATTGCGTTTCTGGGGTACGGCCACTCCACCGGGGATCGAGGATTTGCAACGGTTCGGGGGTGGTTCTGATGAGCAGAGTGATTGCAGCATTTAAATCCGGTTTGGACGAGTTGAAGCGAACGCCGCTGTTAATCGGTTTGCTTGTTGTCGGCCCCGCTTATGTCATTTATTTTTTTACGCTGTTTGCGCCGGAAGGTCCGGCAATAGTACACCTAGGGGACGAAACCTTTCGTACGA
>CAZNVA010000206.1:0-2275 GCA_964576335.1 uncultured Thermotogae bacterium
ACCCCGGAGAAAAGACCATTATTTTCGAGCTGTATGGACTGGAGGAACTGCTTAACTCCCTGAAAAAGCTGCAGTCAATTTAACCGGCAGGAGTCAAAAACCCCTGCCGGTCTGAAGTTACATTAACCGTCAAACCGTAGTGCAAAGTGATCCGGGATACCGGCGAACCCTGACTAAAAAGCTGCTTTACCGTGATCGGAGCCTCTAGTGGGTTTCCAGGCCACCACTGATGTTAATCGCCTGGCCGGTCATCCACTCGGTTGCGGGCGAAGCGAGAAAGGCCACGACCTCCGCGACGTATTCCGGCTTCCCGAACTCACCCAGCGGAATACCGGCAATTGCATCCTCTTCGATTTCTTCTTCCGGCTTACCCGCGGCTTCCGCCCACTGCTCCAGGAAGTCCCAGTGCATATCCGTCTTGATATAGCCGGGACATACGGCGTTTACGTTTATCCCGTCGCCCGCAACTTCCTTGGCCAGGGCCCGGGTGAACCCAACTACGCCGTGCTTGGCCGCCGAATACGCGACCAGTTCCGGGTAACCGGACTTGCCCGCATCGGAAGAGATGTTGATGATGTTTCCGTGGCCGCGATCGATCATCCCGGAGAGGAACTCGTAAGTGTACAGGTATGTACTATCCAGGTTGAGAGCCATGTACCGGTTCCAGGCCTCCTGATCCATCTCGGTAAACTTGATTGCCTCGAATAATCCGACGTTGTTTACGAGGATGTCGACACGACCGAACTCCTCCCGGGCTGAGTCGGCCACGCTGGTTACGTCCGCCTTTTTTGTGGCGTCACCCACCGTTACCAGTGCTTCACCTCCGCCGGACTCGATCGCTTTTCCGGTCGATTCCGCCTTTTCCTCGTCTATATCGTTAACGACGACCTTTGCCCCCATGGCGGCAAGTCTTTTCGCTATGGCTTCTCCGTTTCCGGCTCCGGAACCCGTCACCAGAGCAACTTCTCCTGTCAATTGACCATCTGACATTTACTATACCTCCTTTTTCGTTTCGTTATTTAAACCCAATCTTCCAGTTCCAGCTCTGACAGTTTTTCTTTTTTTGGTTGACCTTTCTCGTCCCACCCCCTGAGCGAGTAGTACTCGTCCAACATTTTCTGAAATTCCGCCTCGGTGATGGCATTACCGCTGGCCGGGCCGTCTCCTTCCAGAGGTTTCTTCATTCTTTCCGGCAATTTATCGTCCTCCCTGGAGAACCCTTCCCGAACGTTGAACAGCCGCGTCAGGTTCCAGATCCTCTCCCCGGTGGTTTTGAGCTCTTCCTCCGAAAGATCGTAACCAAATGCAGTCAGCCAGTCCTTTACCTGATCCAGCTGATAAGCGGTAAAGTCACAGGTTATCAGGGAGTAGGTCAGGCTCCGCAGGTTCTGATCCGGTATCACCGCGGCAGCATGGCCTTCAGTGGAATATGGGTCCCTCTCGCCGCCTAAAGCATCCGTTCCAATCGGGTAGGCCCGCTGGTGGCAGGCACCTCTGTCGCTGGTGGCGTAAGCAAGCGCCATGCTAAAGGAGCCTCGTGGTTCGAAAGAAGGAAGCTCAAGCCCCTTCACTTCAACTGCCGCTTCCCGGGCTTCCCCACCGATTTTTTCACCGGCATATCTCGTTCCCTCGGCCAGCAGGTCACCGATTTCATCGCGGCGGGCAACCTTTTCGACCAGTTCGGCCGCTTTCTCGCCCTGACCAAAACCAATATCGTAATCGATCAAACCTTTTTCCGAAGTTTCCATTGCCCAGCTGATCACGTTACCGGTACTGATGGTATCCATGCCCAGGCCATCACAGAGGTTTCCTATTTTTGCCACGTCTTCGAGGTCTCCGATTTCCGGCAATGAACCGTTCATTACGGTCGTTTCGTACTCCGGTCCTTTGTGCGTTTCCCATTCGTTTTCACTACCGGCGGCGAACTTCAGGTTGTACCCGCAGGCAACGGGACAGAGGTAACAGGATTCCCGATTGGCCGTTGCCGCCTTTACTGCTCCATCGTCTATTTCGCCGGCTCCCTCAAACCTTCCTTTTGTCCAGTTGCCTGTTGGAAGCGCTCCTGCCTCGTTCATCGGGTCAAGCGTTCCTATAGTGCCGACATCCCGGGCCCACTTCGTGTTGTCGCTGGAGCTAAGATATTTAAGCTGATCTCCCCGTAAATCCGAAAGATCAGGTAGGGTATCGGGTTCGTCAATTTTACTTACGAGAACGGATTTCAGGTTTTTCGACCCCATTACCGCCCCGGCCCCGCCGCGACCGGCGTGATGCTTGC
>CAZNVA010000207.1:0-2252 GCA_964576335.1 uncultured Thermotogae bacterium
GTTCTGCAAAAGTAAATTTGGTCTTTGTAATTATAGTGCAATTTTTAAGTTTTCCGACTATTAACTTAGTTACAATATTTCAATCATCAGGAGGTTGGATTTTTTATGAACCAGGAAGAACTTGATCAGAGGACCCAGCAGGTAATGGGGGGATACGGGGTAGAAAAGAGCGTGGCCAGGGAATCGTTACCTCCACCCATGGCCCAGTCGGTGGCTCATCCTTTCGAAAGCGCCGAAAAAGCCGAATGGGTTTTTGACACGGAAGCCAACTACGACGAGTACGGCGGCCTGCAGGGCTACATTTACACCAGGGAGAACAATCCGACCCTGGACATTTTTGAGGATAGAATTGCGCTGCTTGAAAACGGGGGAGGAGCACTTGCTACCAGTTCGGGTATGGCGGCCATTTCGCTGATAGCCCTCTACTCGCTGGAAGCCGGAGACGAAATCGTCGTCTCGAACCATACTTATACCTGCTCTTTTGAGCTTTTTGCCCGAACTCTGCCGAGGTTTGGAGTAGAGACGAAAGTAGTGGATAAGCCCGGAGACTTCTCACAGTGGGAGGAAGCGGTAACGGAAGATACGGAATTCATGTTTGTCGAGACGCCGAGCAACCCCGTGCTGTTCGTCGGGGATATCGGTAAACTAGCGGGCCTGGCAGATTCCTACGGGACCAAACTGATAGTGGACAATACCATAGCCACGCCGGTGTTACAGAGACCGCTGGACCTCGGAGCGGACATCGTCATCGAGTCCGTCTCAAAGTTCATCAGCGGCAACGGAACGATCCTCGGCGGCGTACTGGTCGGTGAGGACCGCCTGATCCAGAAGATCAGACGACTGGAATACATTCAGTACGGCAACGCCATGGCCCCGTTTAACGCCTGGCTTTCCCTGCTCGGTCTGGAAAGTCTGGACATGCGGATGGAAAAGCACTCGAGCAACGCTCTGCAGGTAGCCGAATTTCTCGAGGACCACGACGCGGTTCGGTCCGTTAACTATCCCGGCCTGGAAAGCCATCCCGGCCACGATCTGGCGCGGAGGCAGATGGATGACTTTAGCTCCCTGCTTTCCTTCGAGATCGAAGGCGGCAAGGAAGAAGCCTTCGAGTTTCTTAACGAACTGGAACTGATCCCTTACGCGACGCACGAGGGGAGTTCCCGCTCCGTGATATGCCATCCGGCCTCGACCATATTCCACAGGCTCACAGACGAAGAGCTTGAAGAGGCAGAGATAGGCAAGAACTTGATCAGGCTGTCAGTGGGGATAGAATCGGCGAATGACCTGATGGACGACCTGGACAGAGGACTTTCCAGTATACGGTAGTCAAGACCTTAATATACATAACTCAACCCAATCAGGAGTGATGAAATTGGGCATAAACGATCATTTCAATTACTGGAGCAGACCTAAACTCAACGTCTTTTCGGAAGAACAGCACGAACGGGTATTTCAATCGGCCCTGGAAATCCTGGAAAGGACCGGTACCGAGTTCCATTCCGAGGAGGCGGTTTCGATACTTGATGACGCCGGTGCAACGGTGGTGGACGACAAGACGGTAAAGATTCCACCGAGCCTGGTGGAAAACGCGTTGAACTCCTGCGGCAAGAGGGTCGTGCTGAGCGACAGGAACGGAAACAGAGAGATCTTCCTTGAAGGGGATAACACCTACTTCGGACCGGGATCGGAGACGCCGAATACCATAGATCCCTATACGGGCGAACGGCGCAAATGTGAAAAGGAGGACGTGGTCCGGGCGGCGACGGTCGTCGACGATCTGGATAATATAGACTTCGTCATGTCCTTTGCCCTTGCGAACGACGTTCCAAAACACAACTCCGACGCTCACCACTTCGAAGCCATGGTGAAGAATACGACCAAGCCGATCGTATTTACGGCCTGGGACCTGGAAGGCTTGAAGTCGATTTACGAGATGAGCGTAGCCGTGGCCGGGGGAGAAGAGGAATTCCGGACCAACCCGTTCATTCTGCTTTACGACGAGCCAAGCTCGCCGCTAAAACATTCCGAGGAAGCAGTCGACAAGCTGATTTATTCCACCAGAAAAGGAATACCGATAATGTACGTCCCGACCCCGTCGCTCGGCGCGGCCGGACCGATATCACTTGCCGGTGCCTACGCGCTGACCGAGGCGGAGTACCTGAGTGGGCTCGTACTGACCCAGGCAGTCAAGGAGGGCTCCTCGCTGGTGTTTGGCGGCGGTCCGACAACGATGGACATGCAGACGACCGTCT
>CAZNVA010000208.1:0-2252 GCA_964576335.1 uncultured Thermotogae bacterium
ACCCCCGATACCGAGGGTTGAGGCGTTTTTTATTAATCCTTAAGTTTCTTCCAGACCTTTTCCGGGGTAAAGGGCGGATTCTTGAGCTGAATTCCAACTGCGTCCCTGACCGCGTTCGATATCGCAGGGATCGCCCCGTTTATTCCAATTTCTCCGACGCTCTTCGCCCCCATTGGTCCGGTGGGTTCGGAAGATTCAACTAAGATAACTTCAATATCCGGAATGTCCTCGGTGTTCGGAATCTTGTAGTCGAAAAAGCTGGGATTGGTCATCCGGCCGTCACTGGTGAACTCCATCTCTTCCGTTAGAGCATAACCAATTCCGTTCACGATCGCCCCTTCCATCTGGCCCTCGGCCAGGTTCGGGTTTATCGCGGTTCCGCAGTCCACTGCCGAGACGTACTTCTGAAGTTCTATTTCCCCTGTCCTCTTGTCCACCTCTAACTCGACGAAGTGGGCGGCAAACGGCGGCGGGGATTCCTCCGGTACCTCCGAAGCCGAGGCCTCTATTTGCTGCTGGTTGGCTTCCATCTCACCTGATGTCAAAGCAAGAGCGAACTCCGCCAGTTCTTTTTTCGTATTCTTACCAATTATCCCCCCGTCCTCCATTGATACTTCTTCCGGGTCCTCTTCGTACCTTTCGGCAAAGGCGTTAATGATCTTTTCCTTGATCTTGTCCGAGGCCTTCCTGACGGCATTACCAGAAACGTAGGTGGTACTGGAGGCGTAGGCACCCGAGTCGAACGGTGTGAAGTCGGTATCGGAAGAGTAAACTATGATATCGTCCAGCTCTACTCCCAGGTTCTCGGCGGCCATCTGTGATAGTACCGTGTCACTTCCAGTTCCAATATCCGTAGCTCCGACGTACAGGTTAAAGGAGCCATCTTCGTTCAACTTCAACCTCGCTCCGGCAAGATCGACGAGAGGTATTCCCGACCCCTGCATGTTCACGGCGAGACCAAATCCTTTTGCCCTGTTTTCATCCTCGGGTTCTTTATCGTTCCTGTTTTCCCAGTCGATCGCCTCGGCACCGAGGTCCATGCACCGATCCAGTTCGCAGCTATTGATGTACTGGACGGTCCCCTCCTTCCCTTCACCGAGCTTCTCGAAGATCGGTGAAGTTTCGCCTTCCCGGATATGGTTGAGCTTCCGGATCTCGATCGGGTCCTTTCCGACCGCTTCGGCTAGAGTGTCCATGGCTCTTTCGAGGGAGAAATAACCCTGAGGAGCGCCGTAGCCTCGGTAAGCACCGGGAACCGGCAGGTTGGTATAGACGGCATTCCCGAGGAAGTGAACGTCCGGCGCTTCGTTGTAAAGCGGCAGGGTTTTGCTGCCGACGTTCGATAGAACCGTCAGGCTGTGTGCCCCGTAAGCTCCGGTATTACTGAGAGCTTCCATCGTAATTGCTTCGAGCTTACCTTCGTTCGTTGCGCCCAGCTTCACTTCGACTTCCATCGGATGCCGGTTTCTGGAGGAAACGAATTCCTCCTCGCGAGAGTACTGCATTGTCACCGGTCTTCCGGTCCTGAGCGCAAATATGGAAACTATGTCCTCCAGCAGCAGCTCCTGTTTTACCCCAAAGGCACCGCCAACCCTCGGTTTGACAACCCTGATCCTGCCAATCGGTATATCAAGTATCTGAGAAAGTATTCTCCTGACGTGAAAGGGTACCTGGGTACTAGTTCTGACGACCAATCTGTCGTTTTCGTCCATGTACGCAGTGGAAACGTGTGGTTCTATCGGGGTGTGCTGGGCAAACTGGGTCCGACACTTTTCAGAAACTACAACGTCAGAACTTTGGAGGGCATCTTTCGGATCGCCGACCTCTATGTCGACGTTTGCCGCCACGTTTCTTTCGGCGTCGTAAATTCCCGTCGAATCCTCCTCGTCGTGTATTGTAACTTCTGAGCTTTCTGACTGCTTCGGGTCGAGCACCGGTTCAAGTTCCCGGTAATCCACGTTTATTTTTTTCAGGCCTTCTTCCACGGCTTCCCTGCTCTCCCCGGCCACTGCAGCTACCCTGTCGCCGACAAACCTGACCTTTTTGTCGAATACGTATGCGTCGTAAGGTGAAGGTTCGGGGTAACCCTGGCCGGCCGTGGTATGTGGGACCCTGGGTACGTTTCCGTGGTGGATGACGGATACTACTCCCTCTACCTTTTCCGCTTCCGAAGTATCGATGTCCGTTATCTCCGCGTGAGCCTTGGGACTCTCCAGCAAACCTGCTACCAGACCGTCCGGGTAGTCGAAGTC
>CAZNVA010000209.1:0-2224 GCA_964576335.1 uncultured Thermotogae bacterium
GAATTAGGCCAACCTAATAATAGGAGCCGAAGCCCTGTAAATGATTTTGAATCGAGTGTGGGATCGGTCATGTTGCATAAAGAGGGACAGATCCGCTCTAATGATCTTTATGCTCAAGCAACAATTAGAAGAGGAGGTGGCATGAGCAGGTTAAAATCTAACCAAGAATGGTTGTCGGAAATACTACCGGAAGGCCTGAATTATCCGTCTTCGACAATCATTAGCGGGGAAGGAGGTACTGGTAAGCCGCTTATTGGTTTTGGGATCGTGGATGACTGGCTAAAAGCGGGTGGAAACGTAATATTTGTGCCACTCCAGTACCCGAAAACTGACTTCGTCAGAGAATCCCTGAAAAAGTTGCACGATCTGGACGCGGAGGATTACGAAGATAATCTATTTTACGTCAAGTTCGATCTGGATGTTGATAACTGGAAAAGAACAGATGGTAACAGACTCAACGCAAACCTGCTGAAACCGGAAACCTGGGACGGAATCATTGAAGAAGGTAAAAACTACTTTGGAGACAACGGCGAACCCGGAACTTTAGTCTTCGCCTCCGCGCTAAACCTTCTATTGTTTTCACCCACCTATAAGCAACCAAGTCTGGACAAACTAAAGGAAATTCTTGGCGGTAATAAACGTAACTCCCACCTCATCACCGTAAGTACCAGTGCGTTCCGTGAAGACATTAGGACCTGGGAAGAGGCAGCGGATACGCTGATGTTCTCCAGGATGGAAGAAGATATGAGATTGATGCTTGAGCTGAACAGGTTGGACGGAGAGCAGATCTCGCCTCGAGAAGTCGAGGTTCCAATTAAAAAGGAGACTTTGAAAGGGATAAAAGAAGTAGCTGAAGGGGTGAGAAATAAGAAGATACCTAAAATAAAGGAAATATGAGGGGATGAAAGAGGTTGAAAGTTACGATAATTTACGATAATTCGGCCTACGAACAAGAGCTTATGTCCGATTGGGGTTTCTCTGCACTGGTGGAAGTCGAGGAGGCACCAACGGTGCTCTTTGATACCGGGGCGGACGGCGAAATTTTGATTAATAACATGGCAAGATTAGGTATCGATCCGGAAGCCATAGATGAATTATTCATTTCCCACGAGCATTACGACCATACAGGAGGAATGGGCAAGTTTATGGATGCCAACGGAAAAGCGGAAATTTACGCTCCTCCGGCTTTTTCGCCGCCGGGAAAAGGAAGAAATCCTCGTTTAAGCGTGCTCAAAGAACCCACAAAAATAAATGAAAAGATGTTTTCTACAGGAGAACTTGAGGGGATCGAGCAGAGTCTCGGCGTACTAACCGAAAAGGGTATAATGTTGATAGTTGGCTGCTCTCACCCAAAGATGGAAAACATCTTGAATACCGCCAGGAGTTACGGTCAAATATACGGCATCATAGGTGGGCTGCATGGCTTCTCCCGTTACGAACAATTTAAGGGGCTTGAGCTCATCTGTCCGACCCACTGTACTCAACACAAGGCGGAAATCAAGGAACGTTATCCGGAAAAGTACACCAGAGGCGGAGCTGGAAAAGTGCTGGAAATTGAGTAAACGCAAAGTTATTCAGGTCAAGCGGGTTAGCTGAATTCGTAGCTTGTCTCCAGGGACAGATAAGGGATCGGTCCGGAAAACCTGTCGAGAGCCGAAACAGGAAGACCGAGATTTAACTCGAGTCCACCGCCAAAGCGGAACCGGCTCGGGGAATAGAGGTAACCCAGACCGCCACCCAGCATGAGCAGGAAGGTATCCTCTTCTGCGGAAAGCGGGGCAGAAAGGGCTCTAAGGTGAACTCGAGGGTAGAAGTCCGTATTTATGAAATCGTATCGATAATATACTGTACCCTCGTAGGCCAGGTCGCTAAAACTGGAATTGGTCAAATCGCCGGGCAGGCCGAACCCTAAATTAAAACCAAACTCCCGGACCCCGCTCATGTAACTGAAACCAAAATAGGGAATCACGTGCCCGCTCAACTCAAGGCCGAAGTTAAAGTGCGTATCCCCACCACGGACACTGCAAAAAGGTAGCAGCAGGAACAGCAAGAAAATCAGCACGAAACTAGTTAATCTCACCAAGGATCCGTCCTTTTTCATTTTTACCTCCTGAAGGGACAAAATATCCTCCCCCTAATTATACACTGTTTTAAGCTGGTTTTGGTAATGAGTATGTTTTTTCTAAGTAATGAGGCTGGAAGTCCTCTTTTTGTTTGCACCGAA
>CAZNVA010000210.1:0-2218 GCA_964576335.1 uncultured Thermotogae bacterium
GGAGGTAAATGTAAATTGGGGGTAACTCAGTCCGAGGTAATCTGGTTTTTCTTCCAGGCGCTGGTACTCGGTATCGCTATCGTCGGACTTGACTGGGACGCCCGGGGGGAAGGCTTCTCCCTGCAGTGGAGACTGGCCATGGTCGTCGTCCTGATCGTCCTCACGGTATTTCTCGGCTCTCCGGGCGCCATAGGTGGTATACTGGCTTACTGGGTATATACGCGCCACTTCCGCTAGCGCCTTGGCGAGGACTACGATATTCCCAGGCCCCCGGAGGTTTCCCGGTCCGGTTCGGTTTAACCGTTCCGGCCCGGGGGAGTTTTCCTCTGGATAAGTTACGTAAAATATTTCACAATTCACAACATGAATTTAGCCCAAAGCGTTTGAAACGGAATCCGAAACCACTACAATATACCGATAATTGTTCGCATAATTACAAGTTATCTTGAACTGAGACGATCTTTTTAGTAACAGTATTATAACACCTGAAGCAGGGAGTGGGTAAATTGAGTAATTCGAATCCCGTACCTGAGATGAAGGAGAAGATGAAAGGGTCGGTCAGTACCCTGCAGGACGAGCTGGCCAAAATACACGTCGGCCAGGCGAACCCCGCCATGATCGAGGACATCAAGGTAGAGTACTACGGAACCGATACCCCGCTTAACCAGATTTCTAACATCTCTGCGCCCGAGAGCGGTTTGCTGGTGGTGCAGCCGTACGACAGCAGCCAGATAGGGGCCATCGAGAAGGCGCTGATGGAAGCGGAACTCGGTTTGAACCCGAACAACGATGGGGAGATCGTTCGGGTTCCCGTACCCAAGCTTTCCGGGGAAAGACGGGAAGAGCTTGTCAACATGATCGAGGACAAGGCCGAAGAGACCAAGGTCTCGATCCGCAACATAAGGCGGGATACAAACAAAAAGATAGAAGAGCAGGAAGAGGAAGGGGAAATCACCGAGGACGACATGTACATGCTCAAGGACGAGGTCGACGAAATTACTTCCTCTATGACCGACCGGGTTGACGAGCTGGTCGAAAATAAGACGGATCAGGTAAGGTCAGTTTAGGAGCCAGAGTCCTTTGAAGCCCCCGGTCAGTTTAAACGATCTGGATCCAACGGGAGAATTGAAGCCTTATTAATTTTTCCAGAGTTTTTCCGACAAAATGGATAGTTGCCGCCGGGCTAGTTCTGGGAGAAATTCTGTTCTTCACCCTTGGCAGCAGTTACGCTTTTGGTCTCTGGTACGGTTTAGCTATTTCTCTGGCGCTTAACGGGTTTATGGTAAGCTGGACGGCCGGGTTGATCGACGAGGAAGATAAAAGTACCGAGGGTGGAAAGGTAGCACGGAAAGTTTCGCTCGTTGCGCTGGCTCGCTTCCTTATTTACGGGCTGGCATTGGTTTTTACGACCCTGACGGGTTGGCTGAATTTTTTTGCGGCGGCCGGAGGAGTAGTCATTCCGGGTTTCGTCTTACGCTTCAGGGTAGCTTTGAAAAATAGTCGATCGGGAGGTTAAAGATGCTTGAACATCTGGGAGAAAAGTTGGTCCTGCGGATCGGTGGTTCCGATGCGTTCGGCCTGGATATCGTAACCCTGATAATGTCCTGGATAGTTATGGCGATCGTCATCGCTTTTGCCTGGTGGTTGCGCCAGGGGCTGAAACAGGACGTGGAAGCAGAGCCTTCCAGGCGGCTTGTCGTAATTGAGTCCCTGATGAATCTATTGGAAGAACAGTTTTCGGGTGCCTTCGAGTCGGAGCGGTTACAGGTTCAGCTTTTTTCTTTTATCTCAACCCTGTTTATTTTTATCACGGTTTCGAACTGGATCGCCGTAGTGCCGGGGCTTTCTTCTCCGACACAGGATTTTAACATCCCGTTAAGCTTCGCCTTGCTGGTTTTCGTGGTTTCACATTACTACGGAATGAGGCTAAACGGACCCGGAAAGTACTTGAAGTCCTTTGCGGAGCCTTACCCGTTCATGCTGCCAATGAACTTGATATCGGAGATAGCAAAACCAATATCGCATTCCTTCAGGCTTTTCGGGAACGTATTTGGAGGGGCGGTTTTGATCAGCGTCCTAACTGCAAAGTTGATACCGATACTGCTCCCGGCTTTCTTCCAGGCGTTTTACGGTCTATTTATCGGAGCAATTCAGGCGTTTGTCTTTGCTCTGTTGGCGGTTTCTTATATAAATGTAGCAGTTGAACAATAACAACAAC
>CAZNVA010000211.1:0-2216 GCA_964576335.1 uncultured Thermotogae bacterium
TTACCGGAATCCCTCGATGCAACTGCGTACAATTCGGAACCTTCGGCATCCCTGACCCCCGGAACGAGCGCCTGTCTCGCTATTTTTGCCGTACCCAGTATTCCCCATTTAGCTGTATTTGACATCTTGCTTAACCCACCTCCGTGCTGGATTAAAAATTATACAAGCTAACTCTGCCGGAAAACCTTGGAAAAGTATTTTCGATATGATAAGCTACACTGAATACTTTGTTAACCTTTGACGGACCCGGCAAGCAACCCACGGATGAAGTACCTGCCCATCAAAATATATACGAGCAGAACGGGTAGAGCTGCCAGAATTGCACCGGCCATGGGCATATTCCAGGTAGTTGCCTGTCCTCCCGCCATCTGGGAGAGCGCAACTGTAATTGGGTTTGAGGAGTGAGAGGTCAGCGTGATCCCCCAGAGGAACTCGTTCCATATCTGTGTAAACTGCCAGATCGCTACTACCACAAAACCGGGTATGGAAAGAGGCACCATGACCTTGAAATAGAGGCCAAAAAACCCTGCTCCGTCCATTTGGGCCGACTCGACAAGAGAGTCGGGTATTCTGGCGTAAAAGTTGCGGAATATCAAAGTAGTAATCGGAATACCGTAAACCACGTGAGCCAGGATCAATCCAGGGAGACCCCCGTAGAGGTTGAGGCGACGCAACATCTGGAACAGCGGAAGCAGGATAATCTGGTAGGGAATGAACATCCCAAACAGCATCAGCGTAAAGACCGTTTCATGTCCTTTGAATTGCCATTTTGAAAATACATAACCGTTTAAAGAACCGAGGATCGCCGATAAAACCGTACCGGATACGGCAAGAATCAGACTGTTCGTGAAGTTAGGGATGAGCTTCTGGTAGGCCTGGACGAAACTGTTCCAGTTTACCTGCTTTGGTGGAAACCAGGAAGTGGCCAGGCTGATGTTTTCCGGATGTTTAAGAGCTGTCACAACTGTCATGTAAACGGGCATCAAGTAAAACAAGGTTACAACAGCCAGGATAGTGTAGAGCAGAACTCTTGTCCAGCTTGCCTTATCCAGTATATCCGATATTTTCGTGATCATGTTAGGCCCTCCGTTCTCGGTAAGCGCTAACCAGATAGGGGACGATAAAGAGCGAAGCCATCAAAAACAGCACGACTGCAATGGCCGCTCCGGCAGCGAAATTGTTTGCTCGAAAACTCTTCAGGTACATCAGCACGGCCGGGTGACCGGTCTCCGCGTTGTCCGGCCCCGTCATGGCAAATATCAGCGAGAACAGCTTCAAGGAGATATGCGCCATGATAATTACCGCGCTCAGAACTACGGGCTTAACCATCGGAATCGCTACCCGTGTGTAGTACTGAACCTGATTTGCGCCGTCCAGTTCGGCCGCTTCTCTCAAATCCGTGGAGACACCTCTAAGTCCGGCCAGAAACATTGCCATTGTATAGCCGGAATACTGCCAGACTGCGGCCAGAATAATACCAAGCGTGGCCAGGTTCAAACCGTGCTCCTCGGGAGTGGGAAGAATTTTCGGCGTAAAGCCCCGACCAAAGGCGATCCAGAGTACGAGTATCAACGCAGAACCTCCCATACCGAGCGCCCTCTTCTCCTGACCCGACTTCCAGCTCCTGTAGGCGAGAACCAGAATAACAAAAGCGACCAGCCCCCCGGTAATAAAAGGGAGATTCTGCCAGTTAAAAGTCAGTATAGTAGCTTCGCTGCTAAGCCAGCGAAACCCGAGAGGCGGCAGACCAACGAAGGTCGGGAGGCGGTTGATACCCCCGCCCGGAGAAAGCAACCAGCGCCAAATCGTTCCGGTAACTATGAAGGAGAGGGACATCGGATAGAGAAAGATCGTCCGAAAGAAGCTCTCACCCGCTGGCTTCCTGTCCAGCAGTATAGCCAAAAATAGCCCGACCATTATCGCGCCGGCAATGATCAGCACGGAGTAAAAAGCCGCGTTTACCAGTGATTGTCGAAAACGGGCATTGAGGAAACCGGTGAAGAGCTGGCCGTAATTTTCGAGTCCGATAACGCTGATGCTCGGGTTTTCGGCCAGAGCTGCTCCTTTACCCCAGTCAGTTATCGATACGAAAAACGTCCGTCCGATGAAACCGTAGACGAAAACGCCAACCAGCGCCAGGGAGGGAAACAGCGTCAGAAGCGCCCAGAACTTGTCTTTATGACGTCTCCAGTTCATTTTTGCACTCTCATCCCTTT
>CAZNVA010000212.1:0-2209 GCA_964576335.1 uncultured Thermotogae bacterium
TTCGTACCGTTACCGGAAAACCCGTTTCCGCTTCCCCGTACATCCCCGGCAAACTCCTCCGGTTTGCCAACTTTTATACCCGTCTGGTTGCCGGCGAAGGAATTGTTAACGAATGAGGCGCCCGCGGAATCCGCCAGCGACGTCCCGGTTCCGTTACCGGAGACTTCGCTCCCGCTGATATCCAGGTGCGAGGCCGTATAAAGCGTGGTTCCGGCTTCACCGTTATCCTTTAACTCACAATCCTCGAGCTCCGCACGGGCGGAGGAAGTCAGCTTTACCCCGTTGCCAGCATTACCGGAAAACCTGCAGTTCGCCGCGGTCAGGTTCGCAGAATCGTAGATACCCGCACCGGCTCCTTTTCCGTCCGAAAGCTCGCTTCCCCGAACCAGCGCGAAAGAGTCACCGGCCAGCAGCAAGTTGTCCGTCCCGTTCCCGGTCAGCTGGCTACCCTGCATCAGAACAGTGGCCGAGTCGACGACACGAACACCGCTACCGCCGTTGTTATTCACCTCGCTCTCCTCCAGGGTAAGCGTCGTGGCATCGTAAAGCTCTAACCCCGCACCCGAGCTCCGGCTCAGGTTAGAGTTAAAGACCTGGAGAGAGGCGTTTCCACCGAGGACCAGGCCACTGCCTTTAGGATTTGTCACGGTCAGGCCCCGGATTTCGGCCCTGGCACCGTTTATCAGGGAAAGGGCCGGCCCGGCGACGTCCTCGGGAGGAGTCAATTGCCCGGACCCACCGGGGGATTCGATGGTTATATCCTTATCGACCACAGCACTTCCGACTACCTTTCCTGTTAGATATAGATGTCCGTCCGGTTCGAGCCCGTCGATTGCGGCCTGTAAGCCGGGGTAGTTCTCGTCCGGCAGGGTAATTTTTTCTACCTGGCGATCGTTCAGTTCGGTTCGGAGGTCGCCCGTTAAGTTGCCGACGAGGTCGACGCCGTTTTTCGAGATACTGTTGCCTACAAATTCGACCGGAAAGTCCCCGTGGCTGGATACTCCAACCTGATTACCGGTGATACTGTTGTCTGTCAGAGTGATCCTGGATCTACCCTCTACCTTGACCCCGCGCCCCTCGTTTTTAACGATGGCGGTTCCGCTTACTTCGGCACGAGGGCTGTTCTCGAACCTTAGTCCACCACTGCCGTTTCTCGCCAGTTTGGAATCCTCGAGCGTCAAACGGGAATTTCCAAAAAGGAAAAACCCGTAACCCGAGTTTCGGACCAGTTCGACGTCGAAAAAACTTGCCCGGCCCGATTTGGTCAGCGTTGCGCCCGTCCGGTTGTTGGAAATTTTACCCCCGACAACGGTGGCCTCCGCCGAATCGACTACCTTGAGTCCGGAACGCTCGCTCCCAACTATAGCTGAATCCGCCAGTTTTAATTTAGAATTACCGACCAGCCTTATTCCGTTCAGACCGTTTGCCTTAAAAGAAGAACCCCTGACCTCCGCCGCAGCCTTCCCGCGCAGGGTCAGTCCGGTCGGGCAGATCCCTTTGACCCGGTCCCGACAGAGTTCTCCTTTGGCGTTCTCCAGCGCCAGGTTGATCAGAGTAACGTCCGCGCTCGAAGGGCCGACGGTCAATACCGGCTTACCTGCTTCCTTTCCTGATAGAACTTTTTTATCCGAACCTTTCCCCTTCAAAGTTATATTCTTGTCGATTTCCAGGTTTACCGTATAGCGATCTTCGGCAAGCAGCACAGTATCCCCTGGATCCGCTGCCCGTACCGCTTCCGGTATCGAACCGTAACCACCGGAACCGTCGCCGACCACCAGGGTATCGCCGTAAACCAGAATCGAGGGAAAGGAGAAAAGAATAGAAAGACCGAGGACCAGCAGCAGATGCCTTCGACTCACGGACAGGGTATCCATCTCCGCCTCCTGTATTTTCGTTTATGATTATTGGTACGAGCAAAAATTTAAATCAATTATTTATTGCAACAACCATAAATAATCCCGCTACGGAGCACAAGCAAATTGACACGAAACCGCTCCTGTAATCCGGACAGAACCGGAGTATTATCGAAGGTCAGACATATCGGGTCTTACTTTAGACAGAAACCGCCATTTAAACTCGCTCATTACATTATTCTCCCGTATTCAAACGGTAGGCAAAAGGAAGTAGTTCATGAGATACCGGTAACAACTCTCTTTTCGGAAGGAGTCATACTTAAGCTCTACCAAAATCTGCCGGGTGTACCCCAGGG
>CAZNVA010000213.1:0-2189 GCA_964576335.1 uncultured Thermotogae bacterium
AAGGATCAGGTGGTTTACTGGGAGATTCTGAAGGAGAAGATAATCGAACTGAACGACCGGATCGATCGAAGCGCTGCCGAGGAAGTGGTCGAATCCCTGAAACGGGATCTCACTACGGAGAACCTGGTAGAAGGAAACAAGAAGTTCTACAAGATACTGCGGAACGGTAAGCTGCACAAGTTAGGCCCTGAATACGATAACGAAACCATCCGGGTTCGGCTGATCGCCCATCCGGACGATCCTGAATTTGACTATAAAATCGAGGACAACCGCTTCGACGCGGTGACGGAGTTTCCGGTCAAGCGCCTTTCGAGAAACGCGATTCGCCCCGACGTGGTTCTGTTCGTAAACGGTATACCCCTGGTTCCGATGGAACTAAAGAGCCAGTCCCAGCAGACCGGCGTCGAGGACGCGATTGCCGACATGAAGGAGTACGAAGCCGCCGAACCGAGGTTATTTACTCCCGGGCTCTTTAACGCAGTCTGCGACGGAGAGGAGTTCGAGTACGCCGCAGTCGGGGCCGCCGAAAAGTTCTACTTCCCCTGGTATTCCGAGTCCTATACTGAAGGGGATTACCAGCCCAGAGACGCCGTCAAATCGATATTCCAGCCAGGGAAACTTTTGGACATCTTCCGCTATTTCGTCTTCTACGAGGAAAATGATGCCAAGGTAGTACCCCGGTTCATGCAGTACCGGGCTGCCAATCGAATTCTCGACCGGATCCGGAAGGGTGAGCCGAGAAAAGGGCTGATCTGGCACACCCAGGGCAGCGGGAAGTCCTATACCATGCTCTTTGCCGCCTACAAAGGCAAGAAGTCTCCCAGGATAAAGGACAGGCAGTACCTATTGATCGTGGACCGGAAGAAGCTGGACGAACAGATGGCCGATACGCTTTCCGATATAGATTTCCCTGCCTACGAGGTGGCGGAAAACATAGACCACCTGGGGGAGCTGCTTGGTGAACCGAAGGGGCAGTTGATACTGACCACGATCCATAAATTCGAGGACGTCGATACGGAAGTCCGGGCCGATCTGGACCTGGAAGCGGTGGTGATGGCGGACGAGGCGCACAGGTTTATGGAAGAAGAGCTGGGCAACCGACTGAACGCGACAGTACCGCCGAAAGATAACTTTTACTTTGGCTTTACCGGGACACCCGTCGTCGAGGGCGAGAGCCTGGAGGATAGGAATACGTTCCGTGAGTTCTCGCCGGAGGAGGACGGCGGTTACCTCCATCGCTACTCGCTCAGGGAAGGGGAAAGGGACGGGGTCATCATACCGGTTACTTTTACCCTGAAGGACGTCCAGTGGGAGATACCGGACGAAGTCGCCATGGACGAGCGGTTCGAAGAGTCCTTTGACGATATGGACCAGGAAGAAAGACACCGGGTTCTGCGGAAATACGTAAACAAGACTGAACTCTCCGAGCTGCAGCCCCGCGTGGAAAAAATAGCCGAAGACATCCACTCCCACTACGACTCCCACCTTAGGCCAATCAGCCTAAAGGGAATGGTCGTCACTCCGAGCAAGAAAGCGGCGTGCCGATTTGGAAAGGAGCTACAGGAGAGAATGGGGCGCGATGAGGTCGAGGTCGTAATATCTCAGGCGAAAAGGGACGATCCGGAGATACAGGAGCATTACATATCGGACGATGAGGAAAGAAAGATCATCAAGAAGTTCAAAGACGAGGAAAAAGACCCGAAGATCCTGGTTGTCTGTGATAAGCTGCTGACCGGGTTCGACGCGCCGGTGCTCAAGACCATTTACCTCGACAAGGAGATGAAGAACCATAACCTGCTTCAGGCGGTGGCAAGGACCAATCGACCGAGGGAAGGGAAGTCAAACGGGCAAATCGTCGATTATACCGGGATCTTCAAGAACCCGGAAGCCATACTGGAATACGAGGACGCTGAGTTCGTCGCCCGAGCTGCCCGCAGCGACGACGAGATCGCCGAGGAATTTCTGGAGGTACTCGACGAATTGATGGACTTCTTCTCCGACCTGGAACTGGACGGTCGGCCCGAGACGATGCGGGAATGCAAGGTCCGGCTGGAGAAGGACCCAAAGCTCGCCACGAAGTTCAAGAACAAGTACGGGGAGGCGGAGGAAAAGTACGAATCGGTCTCGCCTCACCCGAAACTGGGAACCGAAGCCGTGGAACGGAAGTGGTCGATAGTATCCCAGATTTA
>CAZNVA010000214.1:0-2187 GCA_964576335.1 uncultured Thermotogae bacterium
CTCGGCCTCCGATGGGATTTTTCTGGACGGTCACTAAAAGGCTATAAAATAAATTCTGAAAACAAATAATGGTGTTATATGAATCAACTTTGTTTGGTTTCTTTAGCTTCAAAAGTAAGGTGCAGATTAAGACCTAGTTAGAGGAGGTACAAAATGCACGACGTCAAGATCGTAGACACGACTCTACGAGACGGCGAACAGACCGCAGGAGTCGTTTTCGCAAACGAAGAAAAGGTAAGAATCGCCAAGCTGCTGGATAAAGTTGGCGTGGACCAGATAGAAGCCGGAGTCCCCGTAATGGGAGGAGACGAACGAGAAGCAATCGAAAAGATAGTGGCAGCGGACCTCAACGCAAGCATAATGGGCTGGAACCGCGCCGTGGTCTCGGACGTAAAGTCGTCGATCGACTGCGGCGTTGACGCCGTCGCCGTCTCCGTATCGACCTCAGACATCCACATAGAGAAGAAGTTAAACGAATCCCGGGAATGGGTGCTGGAACACATGACCGAAGCAACCAAATACGCCAAGGATCACGGTCTCTATGTTTCCGTTAACGCGGAGGACTCGACGAGATCCGATTTCGACTTCCTTGTAGAATTCGCCGAGCAGGCAAAAGAGGCCGGAGCGGACCGACTGCGATACTGCGATACCGTGGGAATAATGACGCCGCTGGAAACTTACGAGGAAATCAAAAAACTCAAGGACGAAGTGGATATAGACATAGAAATGCATACCCACAACGACTTCGGTCTGGCGGCGGCCAACGCGCTCACCGGAGTCAAGGGCGGGGCAAATTATGTCGGAACGACAGTAAACGGTCTGGGCGAACGGGCCGGCAACGCGCCGCTGGAAGAGATAGTGATGGCTTTGAAACACCTGGAGAACCTGGACCTCGGCTTCAATACTTCCGACTTCCTGGAACTCTCCGAGTACGTTTCACACGCGTCGGCCCAGGACCTGCCCGTTTCAAAAGCAATCGTCGGCTCGAACACGTTTGCCCACGAATCAGGCATCCACACCGACGGAGTTCTCAAGGATTCGGAAACATACGAGGCCTTTACCCCCCAGGAAGTAGGGGCAGAGAGACAGCTGGTAATCGGCAAGCACTCGGGGAAAAAAGCGATTCTGGCGAAGTTCGAAATGGAATACGGGATAGAACTGAGCGAGGAAGAAGCGGAAGCACTGCTCCCCAAGGTGCGAAGCATGGCAGTTGAACTGAAGCGAGCACTGTTTGACAAGGAACTGGTTTCACTCTACGAAGAGATGGAAGCCGAAGAGACAGAGAAAGCAGAGGAGGTAGCATAACTTTGAGCGCACATAGCGGCATGACGATATCGGAGAAGGTACTGACGGAAAAAGCGGGTCAGAAGGTCGAAGCGGGAGAGATAGTCGTCGCGGATTTGGACCTGATGATGTTCCATGATGGAACGTTTCACCTGGTGACGGAAGCCTGGCACGAACTGAAAGACGGTAAAGTGGCCAACCCGGAGGACGTGGTAATGGTGATCGACCACAGCGCTCCGCCACCGACTGCCGGAGCGGCGAACCTGCACAATCAGCTGCGAGACTTCGCGGATAACCACGGAATCAAGCTTTACGATTCCGGGGAAGGTATCTGCCACCAGCTGGTACCGGAGGGCGGACACGTCGTCCCGGGAGACCTGGTCGTCGGAGCCGACTCCCATACGACAACCTACGGCGCCATCAACGCCTTTTCCACGGGCGTCGGTGCAACCGACCTGGCTTCGGCACTTCACACCGGCAAGCTCTGGTTCAAAGTCCCGGAAACGATCAGGGTCAACCTGCACGGCAAGCTGAGCGATGGAGTCTATTCCAAGGACCTTATTCTCTACCTGGCCGGGGAACTGACCGCGGACGGCGCTACGTACCAGACTCTGGAGTACGGAGGAGAAGGAATGGAGTCACTGAGCATACCGGCCCGGTTTACGATCTCCAACATGGCAATAGAACTCGGCGGCAAGGCAGGGATCATGGAGCCGGACCAGAAGGCTCTCGACTGGGTCGCGGAGCATTCCGACAAGGAACCGAATCCGGTCGAACCGGACGAAGACGCCGACTACGACCAGGTGTTGAATATAGATCTCTCCGACATTGTACCTTCCGTGGCGGCACCGCACGAAGTCGACAACGTTTCGCCGCTTTCCGAACTGGCGGGAACGGATATCG
>CAZNVA010000215.1:0-2180 GCA_964576335.1 uncultured Thermotogae bacterium
TGCCCCGGTTATTCCGCGAACCTCGGCTCCGGTCATCGGGTGCCCACCGATAAAGTTTGCCGAGGAGTTCTCCAGCTCCTCCCGGCCCCGGGCACATATTTCTCTCTTGGTCGAGCCGAGATCCATGACCGTGGCTTCCCGGGTCAGGTAGGTCGGGATTTTCCCGAGCAATTCCAGGATGGGGTCAATCGGGGTCGCGAGAACTACCAGGTCCGCGCCCGCCAGGGCCGATTCCAGTTCGTCCGGCCCGTAACCTTCGTCAATGGCGCCACGCTCCAGCGCTTTATCTATTTCTTCCGAAAAATCTACTCCCGCCACGGTTTCCCCACCGTAAAAATGCTTGACCGCCAGGCCAAATGACCCACCCATCAGTCCGGTACCGACTATCGCCACTCTGCTAAACTCGCTCTCTTTGTCGTCCATGTCCCTCCGTCAGGCCACTACTTTCTTCCGGCTCACCGTTTCCGTAATCTGTCTTACCTGATCCATCAGTTCGGCGAACTGGCCGGGACGAAGTGATTGCGGGCCGTCGCTTTTGGCGTTCTCCGGTTCGTGATGGACTTCTACGATCATTCCGTCCGCGCCGGCCGCTATCCCGGCTCGGGCCATTGGAATTACCTTGTCGCGAACGCCCGTGCTGTGGCTCGGGTCGATTACAATCGGCAAATGGCTCTTGTCCTTGATGACTGGTACGACCGAGAGATCGAGAGTGAAGCGCGTTTCGTCCGAGAAGGTTCTGATCCCTCTTTCGCAGAGAATAACGTCCTCGTTCCCTTCCGACATGACGTATTCCGCCGCCATGAGGAATTCCTCCACCGTCGAGGCGAAGCCGCGTTTGAGCAGCACCGGCCTGTTGGTTTTTCCTACTTCCCGCAGCAGGTTGTAGTTCTGCATGTTACGGGAACCTATCTGCAGTATATCCGAGTACCTGCTTACAAGACCGACCTGACTCTTTCCCATTACTTCCGTGACCATCTTTAACCCGTGTTTATCCGCGGCCCTTCTCATGTACTTCAGGCCCTCTTCGCCCAGACCCTGGAAGCTGTACGGCGAAGTTCTCGGCTTGAAAGCTCCGCCCCTCAGGATCGATGCACCGTGATTTGCCACCTTCTCCGCTATGGTGTCCACCTGCTCTTCCGACTCGATCGCACAGGGACCGGCCATAGTAACAGGCTCGTCGCCCCCTACTTCAACTCCATCGACGTCAATTACGCTATCGCGTGGATGAAAATCTCTTCCTGCAAGTTTATACGGTTCACTTATCTCAGTCACTTTAGCCACTCCTTCGTTTATGATCTCCAGTTCTCGCGGGTCTATACCGCTTTTGTCGCCAATTGCACCGAGCGTGGTGTAGTCGACACCCTGAGAAAAGTGAACGCTAAAACCCAGGTCTATCAGCTTCTCCTCTACTTCGTTTATTTGTTCTTCACTTGCTTCGGGCTTCATTACGACTATCATTTAAATCTACCTCCGATTGGATTTCTTTCGATTCGGAAATCAACGCGCGGTAGACCCGTTCGAGCTGAACGTCGGAAAAGGGGCCGTCGTTTGCTCTCCTGATATGCTCCATGACTTCTTCCTCCCTTTCGCGGTCGGTTATTTCCACGTTTTCTCTTGCTTTTTCTTCTGCTATTTCCAGAGCGATTTGCGCGCGTCGGTTCATTAAATCTACCAGTTCTTCGTCGACTTCGTCTATTTTTTGTCTCAGATCTTCGATCATCCTGCCCTCCAATGGCAAAGCGGCCACAGGAATCCCCGTGGACCTCGTCGCGACCTAAAGCTCTGATGTTGTAAAAGCTTTAGGTCAGTTCAGAAAATAAAAATAGCCAAAAAAATAGTTAAGGGTAAGTTCTAACGGGTTGGAAACGCCGGATGCCGCGCTGTCGAAAGAAACGAAATGAAAATCGCTTTGCTTGGGCATCCACTTGCTCATAACGATGGTATTATAGCGTTGCTGGTTCTACCCTTCAAGGCCGTTTACTAAATTCAACCTGTTAGGGAAACTGGTTGATAAAGATAAACTTTATCTCGCTTAAAGCTTATGGATTTGGCCTCAGACCGTAAAAATATAAATACCCAACATTTCGGTTAACAGGGTGGTGGTTTTCTTTTTAGGCCAAACCCGGTACTCGGTACTGAGAAATTGTACTCATTTGGGTTCGACGATCTCGTAGTCGTAG
>CAZNVA010000216.1:0-2120 GCA_964576335.1 uncultured Thermotogae bacterium
TCCTAAATTATAGAGCGTAGGGTTAACCTCGAATGGGTGGGATGGCTTACTCCAATTTGACCCACTGATTTCCCTCCAGCTGTTCCACCAGGTCATCCATCTCCAGCTGAAACATTATATGGGATATTCGGGCCGGCGAAAAGTCGGTCTCAGCAACGAGGTCGTTAAAGTGAGTCGGTTCGTATTTCAGGAGGGAAAACACTTCCTTTTTGGGTCCGGTCAGGTCCGCTCCCGGTTCCTTCTCTTCCCCCTGGTTAAAAGGGAGCGTGGCCTGAACGTCCTTGAACTCCTCAATTACGTCGGCCGCGTCCTCAACGAGCTTTGCTCCGTCCTTGATCAAGCCGTGCGTTCCTTTCATCGTCGGTTTCCTGACGTCTCCCGGGACTGCAAATACCTCCCGCCCCTGGGATAGCGCGTCGTGCGCCGTTATCAGTGCCCCGCTGGATTCCGGGGCCTCGACGACTATTGTCCCCCGGGTCAGGCCGCTGATTATCCTGTTTCTCTGGGGGAAAGTCCATTTTGCCGGTCTCTGGTAAAAAGGAAACTCCGTTATCACGGCTCCGTTCTCGGAGATCTCTCGCATCAGGTTGGCGTTGCTCTTCGGATAGGTATGGTCGAAACCCGTTCCCATGACCGCAACCGTTCTCCCGTCCGCGGCAAGGGCCGATTTGTGGCTAAAGGTGTCGATTCCCCTGGCCATGCCGCTTACGACCGTAAATCCTTCGCTCGCCAGATCCGCCGCGAGGTCCTTGGCCACCTTTTTACCGTAGCTGGTGTTCTTGCGAGTGCCCACTATTGCGATACCGAGCTGGTCCTCTTCGACATAGTTCCCCCGGACGTAGAGCACCGGTGGAGGTTTGTCTATCGTGCGAAGGGACTCGGGGTACTCGGATCCGGCCATGGTGACTATTTCGAGATTTAACTGTTCTATTTTTTCCAGTTCTTCCCTAAGTTCGTCCTCGTCTCTTCCAGTACAGAACTTTTCCGCAGCCTCGTCCTCCAGACCCTGGATGGATTTGATTTTTTTCGCAGGGGCCTTCCAGATGGCTTCGACGCTTGGAAAATGGTTGAGCAGCAGGTGAAAGCGCTGAGGGGTGATAGCCGAACTCATGTTTACCCCCAGCCAGTATTTTTTGTCTTCCTGTGGCATCTTCCCACCTTTATTTTTCCGCAATCCTTGCTACCAGCAGGAAAGTTCGTATTTACCGGTAACTAACCCGAAAGGTTACCTCCTTAAACCGGGGGCAATTCACCTGGGGGATAAGCACCGGAAACCGACCAAAACCTGACTCTTTGACGATAGCGAGGAATTGGGAGTCTTTTTTTATTTAAAATATTAAATGTATGGAAGTTATTCAACCTAAAAGTAATAATGAAATCCGGAACCGAATGTCATGCCGAACCGCTGTGCGCTCTGGACCTGCATGCCGAATTCCAGGTTTAGCACGAAATTCTCGGAAAAGGCCTCGACGCTGATACCGCCTGTTCCCACGCCGGAGAACTGGTTGGAGTTGGAGAAGTTACCGAAGTTATAAGCGCCTCCGCCGGCTACGTAAAAATCGACCCTGCTGTCGCCGGTTAGTTTGTATAATAACCTGAGGGAAGCAGTGCCATCGACGTTCGTATAAGGGTTGGACCAGACTATTGCATTACCTTCAAAGCCAAACCTGGAATTCAACCAGATTCGTGAACTCAGACCTCCAGAGGGAGATATAAATTGAGCTCCAAAGCCGTATTTCGGATAAGTCGCCGTCCGGCTCAAACTCTCGCCGCCTTCTTCTCCGAGAGCAAGAAAACCGGGCGAGGTTGCCATCAGCAGACCGATAATCAGCGTGAGACCGAAGACAAACGTTCTTTTCAAGGTGATCACCCAACTTATTCTACACCAAATTGCGGCCTTTCTTAAACGATATTGCGGCCTTTCTCTCGTGGTTTGCGGAGAGTTCCTCTTCCAGGCCGGATTATTAAGTCCGTCACGGGGATAAAAGTAGCCCCGGGCGGTCCAACCGTTTACTAGAGCGGGTATAAACCGGCCGACTTTGTGCTCCCGATTTATTAAGGTTTCAACCTTGACAATCTCATATCTTTGTGATACTATAATGAAAATTGTTTAGTGAAGT
>CAZNVA010000217.1:0-2108 GCA_964576335.1 uncultured Thermotogae bacterium
CGGCTTCGATCCCGTGGCCCAGCGTGTGGCCAAAGTTTAAAATCCGGCGGACGCCCCGGTCCAGTTCGTCATCTTCTACGACTTCCGCCTTTATTTTACAGCAACGGGCGATTATTCCTTCCAGCTCCTCGTGGTCTTCGAGGTTGTCGAAAACCTTGGAAGATTCGACAACCTGATTAAAGAACGATCGGTCCCGGATCAGACCGTATTTCAGGACCTCTCCCAGCCCCGAACGGGTATCTTCTGCCGAAAGCGTGGAAAGTACTTCCGGGTCGATGACTACGGCCTCCGGCTGGTGAAAGCTTCCGACCAGGTTCTTTCCCTGCGGTAGGTTGACCGCGGTTTTGCCGCCGACGCTGCTGTCGACCTGGGCAAGTAAAGTCGTCGGAACCTGTACAACCCGTAAGCCTCTGAGGAAGGTGGAGCCGACGAAACCGGCCAGGTCCCCGACGACACCTCCGCCAAATGCAACGATTACGGAATCCCGGTGAAGTCCCTTTTTTGCCAGTTTCTCGTATAGTTGCTTCGCCACCTCGGGGGATTTGCTCCCCTCCCCCGGTTTTACAACAAGCTTAGCGAAGTCGAGCCCGCTTTTTTTCAGGGAATCAAACAATTCCTCCCCGTAAAGTTCGTCCACGTTTTCGTCGGTGATTACGGCCCCGTCCACGGGCCCGAGGTTCCCCTTGATTATTTCTCCCGTCCGCCCCAGAACGGAGGCTTCGACGGTGATCCGGTAACTCTTCTGCCCAAGACCTACTTCAACCGTTTCCATCGTGTCCGTTCAGCTTTTGAGCTACTTCCCCGGCGACTGTGTCCGTAGCTGCACCATCGCAGAGGATTATGTGATCTGCTTTGCTGTATCTGGGGTGCCTTTTTTTAAGCATTCGTTTTATCTTTCCTCTCTTTTCTTCGTGTTTTAAGTCGGCCAGCAGGGGGCGGGCGCCGTCGTTCCCGACCCGCTCCATTATCTCCTTCGGGCTGACTTCCAGGTAAACGATCTTCCCGGTGGATTGCATCTTTTCCCAGTTTTCTTGTTCCATTGGTGCTCCTCCTCCAACCGCGACGACCTTTCCTTCCTTCTGGCTTACTTCCTTAATGACGTCCGTTTCGATTTCTCTAAACCTGTTCTCGCCGTAGTACTCGAATATTTCCGGTACCGACATTCCCTTTTTTTCTTCGACGAGGTCGTCAGTATCGATCCAGTCCCTATCCATCTTATCGGCAAGTCGTGGCGCCACGGTCGACTTCCCGGCACCCATAAAGCCAATCAGGTAAACGTTATAGTTATTCATTGTTCCCTCCTTCCTGAAACCAGTTTTCGACTCTTTCCCGGTGATTTTCAAGACTCTCTTCGACTTCGGTTAGCGAATCGCCGGCGAACTTGTCCAGAAAAGCCCCGGCAATCGTATTTGCCAGTTCGGCTTCTCCCACGATGGAGGCCGCGGGGACGGCGCAGACGTCGGAACGTTCCTTTGCCGCTTCGGCTTCGGTTCCGTCCCTCAGGTCCACGGAGTGAAGCGGCGTGCTCAGGGTCGGAATCGGTTTCATGGTTGCCCGAACCAGGACCGGTTGACCGTTGGTTACGCCCCCTTCCAGTCCACCGGCCCGATTCGTCGGTCGGTGGAACCCCTTAGCCTCCGAATGGTAGATCTCGTCGTGAACCCTCGATCCTCTTCTGGCCCCTGCTTCCTTTCCCAGGCCGATTTCAACCGATTTAATTGCGGGAATCCCCATGAAGCCGGCCGCAATCCGGCTATCCAGTTTGTTCTCGGGCTCGTCATAGGAGCCGAGTCCCGGCGGGACCCCGGACGCCGCAACTTCGAATATACCGCCCAGACTGTCGCCGGCTTCCTTTGCCGCGTCTATTTCGGCTCGCATTTCTTCGGTGCTTTCCTCGTCTATTGCCCGGACTGGCGATTGGTCTGCAAGCGAGTTCCACCTGGCCGGCGCGACTGAAGAATCGTCCTTTGCTGTCCCTATTCTTACTACCCTGCTGTTGATTTCGATGTTAAAATCCCCCAGCAGGGACCTACTTAATCCACCTGCCGCGACCCGTCCGGCCGTCTCTCTTGCCGACGTCCGTTCCAGAGTATTGCGGCAGTCCCGGA
>CAZNVA010000218.1:0-2092 GCA_964576335.1 uncultured Thermotogae bacterium
GGGTTGACCGTCCTGGAGGTCCTGGTCAGGATAAACCCGGTAACCCACATGATTAACGGACTGCGCTACGGGATGATTGGTGTATCGGAATTACCGCTATCGCTCGGTGCGTCCGGACTTATAGCCCTTGCCTTTGTTTTATTTTTGCTAAACGTAAGACTGTTTAAAGTCGGTTACAACCTGCGGGTCTAGCTTCACCAGACCTGGCCGGTGCCCCGGCAGCCACATAATTGCGGGCAATCTCCGACACGTTTGAGGTCATGGATCACGGTCTAAGGTTCTTTAAATAGGTCCAGACCACCAATTATCCAGTTGAACTAAGCTAACTTATTTTACATTTGGCAAATTTCGGTTAACATAAAAACGATCTTAAACGTGGTGGGTAAACTTTACCAGCTGAACACATACCACGTAAAAACAGTTAAAGGAGTTTTCTAAATGAGCGATTCGGAAGTTGATAAGGATAGTCCGGTACCACTTTACTACCAGATTAAAGAGAGCTTAAAGGAAAAGATCGAGAGCGGCACCCTTGAACCTCACGAAAAGCTACCTTCCGAAAGGGACCTGGAAAACAGGTACGGAATCTCCCGGATGACTGCGAGAAGGGCTCTAACGGAGCTGGAGTCGGAAGGGTACGTCTACCGGGAGCAGGGTAAGGGTTCTTACGTTGCCGAACCCAAGCTACGACAGGCCCTGCTTGAATTGACCGGGTTTTCGGAGGACATGCGGAGCAGGCGGCTTAACCCTGGTGCTAAAGTTCTGGAAAAGAAACTCGTCGAACCCGAGGAAGAAACTGCCAGAAAGCTAAAAATTTCGGGGGAAGACCGGATATTTCTTCTTCAGCGAGTCAGACTAGCCGAGTCGGAGCCTCTTGCAATTGAGACCACACATCTCCGCTACGATTTCTGCAGAGGTATAGAGGAAATGGACTTCTCCGACCGTTCACTGTATAGCACGCTGCGGCAAGAGTTCAACGTCTCCCTTGCAAGAGCTGAACAGTCAGTCGAGGCAACCCTGGCAACCGAATTCGAATCAAGTCACCTTGGTATCAGGGAAGGAGCTCCGATGCTAACCACGGAAAGGACTACATTTACGGGCGACGGAGACACCCCGATCGAGTACGCACGTTCAACCTATCGAGGGGACCGTTATAAGCTATTCGTAGAAATGGAGGGATGATCAAGCCCGCTCATCAACTCGCTACTAAACCCTCTTTCCCCGGACTACCACTTACCCCATAAGCAAGGTTCTCTCCTCTTTCCCAGTAAACGATGGAATCTTATTTCCCTAGGCAGTTTTGCGGGTTTATTTTAGCCATGAGGTCAAATTTGATCTTAAGAGAGGGATAAGTTAATATTTTTCCGTTACTGGTTTGTACCACTATATAAGTTGGATCAAAATATCCCGAATTTCGGAAAATATAAAGGAGATATTTCCGGATTCTTTCTCATACGGTAAAACCGGGTTAAATTTTTCAGGGAGCTCTGAATACGATAGCGAATGAAAACCGAAGAACCAAACGAAGACGCTGAAGAGCTGCACGAAAAAAGCACGGAAGAGGTTCTGGAAATAATAAACTCAGAAGACAAAAAAGTTGCTGCCGCAGTGGGGGAAGAGATCCCGGAGATAGAAGCAACTGTGGAAGTTTTTGCCCGCACGATAAAGGACGGTGGTTCGGTATACTACGTTGGGGCCGGAACTAGCGGAAGGCTGGGTGTTCTCGATGCCTCCGAGATACCTCCAACTTTCGGGCTGGAAGAGGACAGAGTCGTGGGGCTAATTGCCGGAGGCAAGGACGCAGTAATTTCAGCAAAAGAAGGGCGAGAAGACGATAGAGATGCCGGCAAACAGCTGATAAGAGAGCGAAATATAGGTGAGGCTGACCTGGTAATAGGAATTTCCGCCAGCGGCAGCACTCCTTTCGTTCTTGGATGTCTCGAAGAAGCAAATTCGAACGGTTCGGCTACCGCAGGGATCTCGAATAACGACAAAGCTCCAATAAGCAAGTATTCGGATATTACCATTACGGCAGAGACGGGTCCGGAGATAATTGCCGGTTCGACCAGAATGAAAGCCGGCACCGCCCAGAAGA
>CAZNVA010000219.1:0-2069 GCA_964576335.1 uncultured Thermotogae bacterium
CAGCCACACGACGACCAACCGCCGGAGGTCAGATCCGTAACTTCTTCGACCGAGAAAACGTCCGGTAAAAACCGTCACTTAGACATATCGCTGCAGGATTTAATTTACCCTGCCAGCCGGATCGATCAAAGCAGTTCTTTTTCTTCTATCTTCTCCACGGCAAATTCCTTAAATTCGCTCAGCGGCCGCGGTCCGAGATCTTCTTCGGTCCTTAGCCTGAGCGATACCTCTCCGGATTCCTCTTCGTCATCCCCGACGACGAGCATATACGGTATCTTTTCCAGCTGAGCCTCGTGGATTTCCCGGGAGAGGTTTTCGTCCGTGTCGGTCCGGGCATCCACCCTTATTCCTGCTTCGCGTAATTCGGCGGCCACGCTTTCGGCGTATTCGTTGTTCGCCTCGGTAACCGGAAGAACGGCAACCTGCACCGGGGCAAGCCAGACGGGGAAAGCACCCTTGTAGTGCTCGACGAGAATGCCAAAGAACCGCTCTAACGTGCCGAGCAGTGCCCGGTGAATCATGTACGGCCTGTGTTCTCGTCCGTCGGACCCCATGTAGGTCATGTCAAACCGCTCCGGCAGGTTAAAATCGAACTGAACGGTGGTGGTCTGCCAGAGCCGGCCGAGCGCGTCCTCGAGATGGATATCAATTTTCGGGCCGTAAAAGGCACCTTCACCGGCTTCCTCTTCGTACTCGAGGTCGAGGTCGGAGATGGCTTCCCGGAGTGCTTCCGTCGCCTCGTCCCACCTCTCCTCGTCGCCGACGGATTTTTCCGGTTTGGTCGACAGCGCCACCTTGTAGTCGTTGAAGCCGAAATCGGACATGATATCAAAAGTCAGGTCGAGTACCCCTTCTACTTCGTCCTTGACCTGGTCTGGCGTGGCAATTATATGAGCGTCGTCCTGGGTAAAGCCGCGGGCCCGAAGCAACCCATGCAGCACCCCCGAACGCTCGTGCCGGTAGACGGTACCGAGCTCGGCCCAGCGCAGCGGCAGATCGCGGTAGCTGCGGGTCCTGCTCTGGTATATTTTTATGTGGAACGGACAGTTCATCGGCTTGAGGAAGTACTCCTGGTTGCTTTCCCGCATCGGCGGGAACATGTCCTCGCGGAAGTAATCCAGGTGGCCGCTCTTCTCCCAGAGATCGCTCTTTCCGATATGGGGCGTAGAGACGAACTCGTAGCCGGACTGCCTGTGCTTCTCGCGCCAGAAGTCCTTTATTTGGTTGAGAACCGTGGTCCCTTTTGGGTGCCAGTAGGCCAGTCCCGGGCCGACTTCCGGATGGAAGGTGAATAGATCCAGTTCCGGTCCGAGTTTCCGGTGGTCCCGCTCTTTTGCCTCCTCCTGTCTTTCTACGTATTCCTTTAAGTCGGACTCGCTGGAAAAAGCCGTACCGTAAACGCGCTGGAGCATCACGTTGGTCTCGTCCCCGCGCCAGTAAGCTCCGGCGACGTCCATCAGCTCGAAGTGCTGTAGCTGCGAGGTATCCTGAAGGTGGGGACCCTCACAGAGGTCCGTAAATCCATCTTGCTGGTAAAACGAAACTTCCTCCGCCCCTTCCGAAACGAACTCCTCGAGCAATTCGAGCTTATAGTCTTCGCCCTTCTCTTCAAGGAATTCCTCGGCTGCTTCGGCGTCCCTGGTAAACCTTTCTATCTCGTAGCCCTCGTCGACTATCTCCTGCATTTCGCTCCGGATATCGTCGAAATCGTCCTCGGAGAGCGTTTCCGACAGGTCGAAATCGTAGTAAAAACCGTCGTCGATCGCCGGCCCGATTGCCAGCTTGACGTCGTCGTACAGGCGCTTGACAGCCTGGGCCATGACGTGGGAGGCCGTGTGTCTGATGATCTCGTTTGCCTGGGGTGAATCCAGCGTGATAATTTCGAACTCTCCCTCTTCCGTTATCTCGTCCCTCAGGTCCAAAAGTTTATCATCCAGCGTGGCACCGACCGTCGCGTCTCCAAGTCCCGGCCCTATGTCGTAAGCAACGTCAATTACTCTGGTTCCCTCTTCCACATCTAAAGTATCTCCATCAGGAAGAGTTAATTTCATGTGGTTCACCCCTATGGT
>CAZNVA010000220.1:0-2059 GCA_964576335.1 uncultured Thermotogae bacterium
CGTTTTATGGGAAATATGTACGGAGTACCAAATGATGAACTTAAGACCAGAACGGAAAAGATACTGGAGGACCTTGGATTAACTGAAAAAAGAAATAGCCTGGCTGGCGAGCTTTCTGGTGGCATGAAACGCCGGCTAAATCTCGGCATGAGTATAATACATCAGCCCGAAATCGTCGTCCTGGACGAACCCTCGGCGGGACTTGATCCCCAATCAAGGTACTCAGTCTGGGAATACATTAAAGGCTTAATAGAAGAAAAAACTCGGTGTATTATCCTGACGACTCATCTCATGGAGGAAGCCGATCGGGTAAGTGATCGGGTTGGGATAATCGATAACGGTGACCTGAAAGTTGTCGATACACCGGAAAACCTCAAAAAGAGCGTAGGAGAAGGTGATTCGATAAAAATCGAGCTCGAGGACAAAAGGAAGAACCCGGAAGCCGTCGAAACGCTGGAATCGTTGGATAAAGTAATTAGAACCAGCGAAGCCTCCAACAGGGTCGTTGTAAGAGCTCTTGATGCAGTCGGTAATACAAACTTGTTCAGGGAAGCCCTCACGGAAGCCGGCATGAGCGTAATAGATATCTCAATCAGCCAGACCAACACGCTCGAGGACGTATTCATCCACCTCACGGGCAGGGGGCTCGAATAATGAAATTTATTTACGTTGCGATAAAAGGCTTAAAGGAGATATTTCGCGACAAAAAGGGTCTCGCTTTCCTGGTGGCATTTCCCGCCACATTTATGCTGGTGTTCGGCCTTGCCTTTAGCGGAGGACAGGGAGAAAACAAGCCATACCCGATTGGGGTAATCAATCGAGACGAAGGTGCCGTGATAGCCAGCGCCGACGGCGAGCAAAGCAAGCAAAATTTCGGAAACGAACTCGTATCGACGATAGAAGGGCTAACTTTTGAGGATAGCGACGCTTCGATGTTTGAGGCACGCGAGGTAAGTTCCGAAAAGGCAAACAAGCTCCTCGAAGATAGGGATATTACTTTATTGCTGAAAATACCATCAAACTTTTCCAGTTCAATCAATCAGCTAATCAAAAGTAACGTAAGAAGAACGGTAACCAGTAGAGTGGGAGAGATGATAATAACGGAATTCAATAGCATAGCTTCTTCCGGAGAAGAGAACTTTGACCCCGAAAGCTTTTACGGGGAAAACTTCGGCGGGGAGAACTCGAATAAGTTGCCGGAGGATACATCGCTGCCGGAAGTTAAGGGCATAACATCCAAGCTCACGATAAAAGGAGATCCCGGCTACGTAGATTACAACAAGTCCCGGGGAATACTCGTTGGCGTGCTCAACCAGTTCAAGGAAGGTGTTGCCACCCAGGCTCGGCAAGAAACGTCAGCTGAATTCACAGATGGTCCCGAGCTTACCGAAGAATTTGTTAAAATCAACTCGGAAAGTATTTCAGGCACACAGAGCCTGACAACTTTTGATTACTACGCTCCGGGTATATTCATTTTTGCGCTTTTGATGAGCGCCATCGGTGTGGCGAGTTCTCTTGCCACCGAAGTGGACAAGGGAACGCTCGAGCGGTTAAAGCTCTCAAAGATGAGCTCTTTTGACCTGCTCTTTGGAACCTTAATTCCCTGGAGCATCAGCGCGGTTGTTCAGGTGCTGATTCTTTTCGGCGTTGCCCTTTTGATTGGCTTCAACTGGGTCGGTGGGTTGTCTTCACTGTTTTACTCTATACTGATCGCGGCAATCGCGGGCGTGGCTTCGGTCGCACTGGGACTACTCATCGCCTCGTTTACGGAAAACGAGAGTCAGGCCAGCAACCTGGGAACCCTGATATCCGTACCATTGAGTTTTATCGTCGGAGCCTTCTTCCCCCTGCCTAAAGTGCCCATTGGACAAATTTTTGGTAGTACGTTTGAACTGTACGACGTACTGCCATGGACTCACGCGGCGGAGGCCTTGAGGGTTCTATTAATTTACGGTGGGGGCATAGGTGATGTAGCACTAGAATTTGGCTTTTTGATTGGCTTAACAGTGTTGCTGTTTTTTGCCGGTGTATTTTTCTTCTCCCGGGAAAGGCTGACCTC
>CAZNVA010000221.1:0-2045 GCA_964576335.1 uncultured Thermotogae bacterium
GCTTTATTCTAACCAACCGCCGGGCGGAAGGACACAACAGAAATTCCGGGCGGGCACGGGGACCCGCCCTACTGAGGTCGCGTACATAGTAGCACCAGTCCCCATCTTAAACACACAGGGTTTTCGTTATTCTCCTAGAAGTACTCCTGGCTTTTAAAGGTATCCCAGTCTCCGTAGCCTGTCCTTGATTTCCTCTTCCTGGCTCTCGTTTAATCCAGTGTGCTTGTCGACTTTGGAGAATATCCCGGTATCGGAGAGAAACTGAATTACTTTCTCCACTGCGGAATCGGGGTCCAGTTCGGCGGTATTGACCTTGAGGTCGTATTCGCTCATGTCCGGTTCCTCGAACGGATGCGAGACGCCGGTAAAGTTGGGAATGATACCCTCTTCTGCCTTTTCGTAAAGCCCCTTCGGATCCCTTTCCTTGCAGACGTCGACGGGACATTCCACGTAAATCTGATAGAACTCTCCCTCTTCTTCGACCATTTCCCTGGCTTTCTGCCTGTACTCCTTGAACGGGGAAACAGCTGCGACGATCGTGGCGACGTCGTTCTTGGTCAGCAGCTTGCTAATAAAGCCGATCCGCTTATTGTTTATCCCCCGCTCTTCTTTGGTAAAGCCGAAGTCCGGGTGCAGGTTCTGCCTGACGCCGTCCGCGTCCAGGTTCTCGACCCGCAGGCCCTGCCGGCGCAGTTCGTTCTCCACTTCCTTTGCTATCGTCGATTTGCCGGAGGAGGGCAGACCGGTAAACCAGAGAGTGAAGTTGTTAAACAGTTCTTCCGTTTCTTCGTTGGTTTCAGTCATTTTAAGCCTCCACTACGAAAGGATTGTCCTTGTTCACTACGAAGTCGGCCACTTCCTGACGCATGATCTCGTTTGGCGGTCGCTCGCCGTCCTTGATCATGCCGCGTATCTTGCTGCCGGAAGGAGCGATTCTATCTTCCATGGAATGCGGGCAGGTCTTGTCCGTGACCATCTGGCCGCATTCGGTACACCAGAAGGCGTAATCAAAGGTCAGCGGCTCGATGTCGATGCTGGAAATTTCATCGAAGATCTCGTGAGCGTCGAAGTCGCCGTAGTAATCGCCGACTCCTGCGTGGTCACGACCGACGATGAAGTGCGTGCAGCCGTAGTTCTTTCGCACGATCGCGTCGAATACGGCCTCCCGCGGCCCCATGTAGAACATGTCCGCCGGGAAGATGCTCATCACGGCGTGATCGTGGAGGTAGTAGTTATCGAGCAGGATGTCGTAGGATTCCAGGATGACGTCGTCCTTCCAGTCCCCTTCCTTCTTCTGGCCGATCTTGGGATGGATGAATATGCCGTCCGCGACTTCCAGGGCGCTCTTCTGCAGGTGCTCGTGGCCCCGGTGCGGGACGTTCCTCGTCTGAAAACCGACGACCTTCTCCCAGCCCTTTTCCTTGAACAGGACCCTGGTCTCTACGGGCTTGAGCAGGTATTCGTAGAAATCCTCGAACCCACCACGTATCAACTTGATCGGACCACCGACGAAGTACTCGCCCCGGTCCAGAAAGTTCGCCACACCCGGGTGCTCCTCGTCGTCCGTCTCGAACAGCCCCCGAGCTGCCTCTTTCTTGTTTACCGTATAAATTTCTTCGACGTCCATTACCGCCAGCTGCAGGCCCGTTTCGTCCACCAGCGTAACCTGATCCTCGTTTTCGATCTCATCGGCCTTTTCCTGGTTAATGTCAAGTACTATCGGAACCGTCCAGACGGTCCCGTCCTCCAGCGTTTTGTCCTGAACTACCTTGTTGAAGTCGTTCTTACCCAGGAAACCCTTGAGTGGGCTGTAGCTTCCGTGAGCAATGTTCTGAAGGTGCTTGACCTCACCGTCGCTCAATTCAATTTGTTCCAGTTTGTTTGCTTTTCTCTTTAATTTTTCCCTGGTATTGGTCGTCTTCGGCTCTCGATCAATTAAATTTCCACCATGCGGTGGGAGCATCTTATACACCTCTAAGTGAATTTCAAGTTAGAATTCGCTAAGTGTGAGAAAACTAACGAATAATTATCTAAACTTTAGCACG
>CAZNVA010000222.1:0-2028 GCA_964576335.1 uncultured Thermotogae bacterium
TAAATGCGGCGAACCCTCCGTCGATCGGAATAACTGCCCCGTGCACGAACTCCGAACCGTCCTCAAGTAGCCAGAAAACAGTCGTCAGCAAGTCTTCCGGATCGCCGAACTTATCCATCGGCGTGTGGTCAATTATCGTCTGACCTCTCTCGGTCAGCTCCCCGGTTTCCTCGTCAATCAGGAGGTAACGGTTTTGTTCCGTTAACAAAAACCCGGGAGCGATCGCGTTCACCCTGATGTCGGTGGAATAGTTTTGTGACATGTGAACTGCGAGCCACTGGGTAAAGTTACTGACCGCAGCTTTGGCAGCGGAATAGGCCGGTATTTTTGTCAGTGGTGTGAAGGCATTCATGGAAGAAATATTCAGAATCTCTCCCGCGCCCTGCTCGACGAACTCCTCGCCAAAGACCTGTGAGGCCAGAAAGGTACCGAGAAAGTTGAGGTTAAATACCTGCTGAACCCCTTCCTCGGGCAGGTCAAAGAAGCTCTGGTCCTCGCCAGTGGTTGCTTTCGGGCTATTGCCGCCGGCCCCGTTTATCAGGACGTCGATTCTACCCCAGCGCTCCTTTATCCTTTCCGCCGCGTCTCGCAAACTTTCCTTATCGAGAACGTTCGTTTTTAGGGTGAGGTAATCCGACCCTATTTCTTCCAGCTCGCTTCCCAGTCCCTCCAGGCTTTCCTCGTCAATGTCCAGTACCGCGACTTTAGCCCCCGACTCCGCCAGTGCCTTCGCCATTTCGGAACAGAGGACTCCGGCACCGCCCGTTAAAACGGTTATCTTATCACTCATATCGTAATTATCAACCACTTCCATGAATTTCACCTCTAAGTCAGCAAATCCAGATGGTGTCCAAGGTGGGACTCCAGCAATTCGTAGTGCTCTTCTTCGTGTTCCCTGAGCAAGTTCTTGATCTCGTTTCTAAAGACGTATTCGCCGTTCTGCTTTCGGTTCAGTACTGAGCCGTAAGTCACGTGGAAAACTTGTCTCGGATCGTCTTGGTCCAGCAAATGAGGCAACTCTTCCTCATCCAGCTCCTCCGGTCCGGGCACCGCGTCCAGATTCGTTTCTACGTGGTAAGTCGCACGGTCTTCATCGAACCTTTCCAGCGCGAACTCGTGCAGTTCCCGAAACAGCTCCGGATCCTCCTTTGCCACCAACCTTATGGCTTCAAGGTAGCTTGTCCCGGCGGTCTTAACGTGAATCTTTTCACCAAGGTAATTGGCAAAGTAGGGATATATGCTGAACTTATCCGAGCCGGAGTGGAGAGAAAGCCTGTAATCTCCGTAAGAAGATGCGATTGCCGCGTGCTCCTTCAACTGTTCCTCAAATCGATCCAGGTCACCAATATAATCTATCCCCTTCTGAATGTTTCCAACGAACCGGGGCGCCAGGCTAAAGAGCTCCACGCCTCTGTCCCCGAGTTCTTTGGAGACAAACAGGTGTTCAAGCGGACTGGTCGGAGTCTCCGTCTCGTCAACGGAAACTTCAAATATGAAGTCACCCTCTACTGCATTGGAAACCCAACCAAAGGAATCAACCGCAAACTCTACTGCCGGGAAGTACTTCAGAATGGCCCGTTTTACCCCTTCCGGCCGGAAGGTCGCTTCGAATTCGTAATCCCGACCCGGCAAGGTAGCAGAAAACTTCCTTCCGGAGTACTTCTCAAATAGATCATCGCTCTGGTCAATATTGTTCAGTTCCTCGTCCAGCTCGTCCTCTGACATCTCATCGGCGTCAGGGTTAACGTGCTCGCTCGGATCACATGTGAACATGTTGAAACCAATTTTGGCAGTTTTTTCAATTGCCTCACGGGACTTCAGGTGGTCGGCATCGGCCGCAAAACCGTCTTTATAACCTGCCTCGAAAACTCCCCATACGGCAGTATTCATAACGTCTTCCGGGGAACGGCCCGTTCTTTCCATCTCCCGAATCGACTGTTGGGCGAACATGGGAAAAACGTCTCGATCACCCAGCGCTCTTCGGTGACCATGAGTTGCCAGTCCCGTTCTATCGCCGAAACCAAACGA
>CAZNVA010000223.1:0-2010 GCA_964576335.1 uncultured Thermotogae bacterium
GGTATACGGGCAGCCCTTGCAGGGGGCTATCTTAGCGCTCTTATAACTGATGAATTGGTTGCGAGAAAGTTAATCGAGAGCAGGTAATTTGTTCGCAGTACTGCTCAAATTCGGATTTAACTACATTATTACCACTTAACTTTCAGAGGAGGATTTAAGTAAATGAAAAACCACGCTGAATTTTTAGCCGGATTTCTAGCTTTTGTTTTTATGGTTGGAGTAATAAGTGCTGCTCCAGTCGCTGGGGCCGAGAGTGAATTCAACGTTGCTTTCCTCGGTGACGTCTTTGGTACGGGTGGATTCTGGGACGTCGCCAGAGAGGGTGTGGAGCGAGCTGAAGAGCAGCTCGGGGTCAGGACGAAAGTGGTAGAGATGGGCACGGAACCCTCAAAGTGGAAACCGGCAATACGCTCGCTTGCCGCCACGGGACGTTACGATCTGATCATTACCGGCGCTCCGACGAAGGTCGAACCGATAAAGGAAATTGCTCCGCAGTTTCCCGACCAGAAGTTCCTTCTAATTGACGGCAAGTTAGCCGGAGTGGAAAACGTCTATTCCACGACTTACGCCCAGAACGAGGGGAGCTTCCTTGGAGGAGTTTTGGCGGGACTGGTGACCAAGGGCGATTCCGATAAGCTGCCGGATGCGAACGAAGATAACGTGGTAGGTTTCGTCGGCCTGATGGATCATCCGATTATCAACGACTTCCTGGAGGGTTACAGGCAGGGTGTCCACTACGTGAATCCGGAGGCGGAGGTCCTCGTCTCCTACGTCGGCAGCCTGAATAACCCGCCGAAAGCAAAAGAGCTCGCCAAGGTTCAGTACGGCAAGGGGGCCGATATAATATTTACCCCGGCTTCAGCCAATAACATAGGCGTAATAGAAGCCGCACAGGCCGAAGGCGGCTACGTGATCGGAAGCGACGCGAACCAGAACCCGCTGGCGCCCGGCGTAGTACTCACGAGCGTGTACAAAAAAGTGGGAAATACGATCTACGAGACGATCCAGAAGAGTCTTACCGGTTTTGATGCCGTGGATTTCGGGACCACAAGAAGGCTCGGTTATCCGAAAGGTGCCGGCATCGCCAGGGACGAGTACTACGGGAAATACGTTCCGGACGAGATCAAGCTGAAGGTAGCGGAGGTCGGCCGAAAGCTGGAAGCGGGCGAGATCGACGTGAACTCAACGATAGCGGAGGATTAAGCCCGAGAGGCTGGAAAGGACGCCAGTGAGATCCGGTAAGAGACGATAAAATATTTTTCGTTTACAGGATTAAAATAATGTCGGATAGCGAAGAATTCTTCCTTGAGATGGAGGGGATCCGTAAAACCTACCCGAACGGGGTTCGGGCCAACAGGGACGTGGACTTTTACGTCAGGCGGGGAGAAGTCCACGGACTGGTCGGCGAAAACGGCGCGGGCAAGACCACCCTGATGAAGGTTCTTTACGGCCTGGAAGGGAGGGACGCGGGTACAGTTACCCTCGACGGGGAAGAAAAGAGGTTTCAGTCCCCCGAAGACGCCATCCGTTCCGGGATAGGAATGGTCCACCAGCACTTCCGGCTTGCTCCCGGGTTCTCCGTGGCGGAAAACGTTGTACTTGGGCATGAACCAGGTGAAGGTCCCCGCTTTGACTTCGACCGCGCTGTCGAAGAGACGGGCGAACTGGTTGAAGACTTCCAGTTTGATCTCGACGTGACCAGCAGGGTGGCCGATCTTTCCGTTGGGAAAAGGCAATACACCGAGATTCTCAGGTTGCTCTATCAGGGAGCGGATACACTGGTGCTGGACGAGCCTACCGCGGTATTAACGCCGCAGGAAACGAAAAAGCTATTGGCATCGCTGGAGCGGCTTGCCGATTCCGGCCACACGCTAATCTTTATTAGTCACAAAATTGAGAAGGCGCTGGCGGTTTCGGACGTTCTGTCGGTCATGCGCGACGGGGAAATCGTCGGGGAAAGGGTTGATACGAAGGTCAGTCAGGAGGAAATTTCCCGGCTGATGGTTGGCA
>CAZNVA010000224.1:0-2005 GCA_964576335.1 uncultured Thermotogae bacterium
GTCCGAGAACAGGTAACCGACGCCGATGACGAGGTCGAAGCCCTGTGCGGCCATCATCCTCATCGCGCTTTCACGGCCGGCACCGCCGGAACCGGGCTCAATGGTAGTAAAGTTAATTGGTAATGCTTCGTATTCATCGCTTCCGTTTTTCGCCCATTCCAGGCCACGGTAAGCGGAGTCGTTAAAGCTCTTATCGCCTTTTCCACCTACGTCGAAAACCAGACCAATTCGGTAAGTTTCCTCGTGTTCGTCGGCAAAACCGTTAGTGAACAGACCGGCTGCCAGAATCAAACTGAGAACAAGTACAAGTGATACAGTTAAAGATTTCTTCATCTTCATTTTTCCCTCCTTTTATTGGATTAAAGATTCCCCTCATTCCGAAAGATTCTTTTGCCCATCGTGAGTCAGTTAAATCGTAAGTGAATAGGAACCTTTCCTAAACCACCCCCTTCTACAGTTAAGGTAGGATTAACCGTTAAACCGATTTGATTGTTGCCAGTCTCTGGCCGACTTCTACGCTGTCGCCCGGTTCCGCGAGGACTTCGTCCACCTGGCCGTCGGCGGGGGCTTCCAGGGAGAAAGTTGATTTCATCGTTTCCACCTCGGCCATCTCGGTGCCCTGCGTCACGTTTTCCCCGGGAGATACCTTCCATTCAACAAGGTTGATTTCCTCGGTTTTCCCAAGTTCCGGAACGGATAGTTCGTGTCTGTTGTTCATGACAGTTGGATCACCGGTTAAAGAATTTTTATGAGCTCGGATTACTTTACTTTTGATAAGACCTTTAAAGGTAAAAAAACGGTGCTGAAACCCGCTTTTCTACCCTGATTATCGTACCTAAAACCGAGGAATTGTTCAAACAGGGCCGTAAGAGGACTTCAACTCGTCCTTTAGTTCCTTGATTTCTTCGAATAGTAGAGGGGTTTCCTCGATCATGTTTTTTATTTTTTTGTGTGAGTGCATCACGGTGCTGTGGTCCCGGCCGCCGAACTCCTTGCCCAGAACGGGGAAAGAGCTATCCGTTAGCTCCCGTGCCAGATAAACCGCGATGTGCCTGGCCCGGGCGATTTCCTTTTTCCGGCTCTTGCCTTCGATCTCCTCCGGCGTCAGGTCGTAATTGTCCGCCACTACTTCCTTAATCGCGTCGACCGTTAGTTCTTTTTCTTCCTCTTCTTCCTCCGGCAGGAACTCGCGGGCTTCTTCCAGTTTCAGCTCGCCCCCTGCCAGGTTAGCGTGGGCAATTGCCTTGATCAGAGCACCTTCGAGGGCTCGGACGTTCGTGGAGATCCTGGTCGCGATTAGTTCCAGTACCCGGTCGTCGACCTTCAGACCTTTCTGATTCGCCTTCTTCCGCAGTATCGCCATTCTGGTCTCGAAGTTCGGTGGCTGGATGTCCACGACCAGACCCCAGCGAAACCGGGAGACCAACCTGTCCTGAAGGTCGGAAAACTCCTGGGGCGACCGGTCCGACGTCAAAACGATCTGTTTTTCGTTACCGTAGAGTTCGTTAAAAGTATGAAAGAGTTCCTCCTGCGTCCCTTCCTTGTTTTCCAGGAACTGGACGTCGTCCAGGAGGAAGGCCTTGACGTAACGGTACTTCTTTCGGAACTTCTCCGTCTCGTTCTCCCGAATCGCCTGGATCATCTCGATCGCGAACCGCTCCGAGGTCGTGTACAGGACCTTACCCTCCGGGTCCTTTTCCTCGAGGTGGTTGCCGATCGCGTGGAGCAGGTGAGTCTTGCCGAGTCCTACCTTGGAATAAATGAATAGAGGGTTGTAAGAATCGGCCGGGGCCTCGGCGACAGCCCGACTTGCCGCGCTCGCGAGCTGGTTGCTCTTGCTTTTGACGAACGTATTAAAGGTGTATTCCCTGTTGAGTGCGATTTTTCCCTTGCGGCCGTCGCTTTTGGTTTCCGCCCGGGTCTGGCTGGCCTTTTGCTTTAGCTGTGTTTTGGTTTCGCCGGAACCGTTTCCACCCGGACTGACTGGGGGAGGATCAAGCTCTTC
>CAZNVA010000225.1:0-1969 GCA_964576335.1 uncultured Thermotogae bacterium
AATACGGAGCTGGAAGACGGCGAAAAAGACCAAGCAATCGAAGTCCGCAAAACACTGGCCTTGGAAAAGTTAAATGATACCTTAACCGACCTTCAGACTGCCCTTTCAAGGATAGCTAACGAAGTTACAGGGGAATAAGTATCGACACGTAATAACGGGATGGTGGAACTATGCCACAAAAGCTACAGAACACCGATGAATACGAGGATTTGAAGCCCGAACAGAAGGCGTTTGTTGACTGGTTATGCACGCCGGAAGAGTACCGAGAAATAAGTACGCAAAGTGAATTATCTGAAAAGATAAATGTACACAGGACGACACTATCAAAGTGGAAGTATAGACCGGATATCGTCCGAATAGTTCAACGCCGGAAGCGACAGGTTGCCGGAGTAGAGGACCTTCCGAAGGTACTGGAGGGGGTGGTGGAGCGGGCGTCCGATCCCGGCAATACGAAAAACGGTTACAAGGATGCAAAGCTCTTCCTTCAGTGGCTTTACGGAGAAGAGTTTAACGAAGGAACTCAGGTTAATATCCAGAACCAACAGAGTACATCAAAAGCAGTGGAGAGGATAGCAAATGACGAAAAGCTCTCAAAACGTGCAAAGCAACTTTTCCGATCTTCCCAAAGGGAATGAGTTAAACGAGGTCTGGCAGCGACTGGCCCGGGAGGAGTTATCCTGGTATTTGGAATACATTACGAGCGGGAACTGGAAACCGGCCGAACACTTAACGCTACTATGTGATAAACTCGAAGCCGTAGAGCGGGGAGACCTTAAACGTCTTATGGTGTTCATGCCACCACGTCACGGTAAGTCGGAGGTAATCTCCCGGGGTTTTCCTCCCTGGTATTTGGGGAGAAACCCGAGTAAAGAAGTAATCCTTTCCAGTTACGCTGCCGATCTAGCTTACGATTTTTCTCGTAATGCTAGAAATAGAATGCGGGACCATAGCGAAGAGATCTTCGGTAAGCACCTGGCAGCGGACAGTAAATCCGTTAAGAGCTGGCACATAGCCGACCACAAGGGAGGGTTTCACGCTGCCGGGGTTGGTGGTCCAATCACGGGGAAAGGGGCCGACGTTGCCGTAATCGATGACCCTGTAAAGAACTGGGAGGAAGCACAGTCCGATACCGTCAGGGAGAAAGTATGGAACTGGTACCGCTCGACGCTCAGGACCAGACTATCCCCTGAAGGTGCTATCGTTCTGGTTATGACCCGCTGGCACGAACACGATCTAGCGGGGAAGCTTTTGGCTACACAGTCCGAGGATTGGGAGATCCTTGAACTTCCGGCCCTGGCAAAAAAAGAGGACCCGCTGGAAAGAGACCCGGGAGAACCGCTCTGGCCGGAGAGGTACGATAAAAAGAAACTGGATCAAATACGAAAAGAATCCGGCGAAAGGATGTGGAAACCGCTATATCAACAGGTACCGCCGGAAGCGTCGGAAGCTGCTCTGTGGGATATCGAGAACATAGAAAAGAACCGGGTTAGGGACTATCCTGAACTGAAAAGAATTGTAATCGGGGTGGATCCTGCCGTATCCGATACGTCTGAAAGTGATATGACCGGAATAGTAGTTGCCGGGATCGACCACAGGGACGAGTTCTACGTCCTGGAGGACGCTACGATCAAGGCGAAACCGTTACGCTGGGCAAATAAAGTGGTGGATTTATACGAGGACTACAAAGCCGACAAGGTGGTAGCTGAAACGAACCAGGGCGGGGATCTTGTAGAAAGTAACCTCCGAACCGTTGACAGCAGCGTATCCTACGAGGAAGTAAAGGCGTCGAGGGGTAAGTATATCCGAGCGGAACCGGTCTCCAGTCTATACGAGAAGGACGAGGTTCACCACGTAAATGTACTGGAAAAACTAGAAAAGCAACTAACCGAGTGGCAACCGGGCAGCGACTCCCCGGATCGACTGGACGCTCTTGTCTGGGCGTTGACCAATCTGATGGAAAATAAGGAAA
>CAZNVA010000226.1:0-1931 GCA_964576335.1 uncultured Thermotogae bacterium
AGCCCACTTTGATGGGACTGGACTTCTTTCGCGAAGTAGTTGAACTACAGAAGAAGCACGGAAGCGGCGGCCAGAGCGTGACCAACACGATTCAGACCAATGCAACGCTGCTTGACGAGGAGTGGGCAAAGTTCTTCGCGAAATACAACTTCCTGGTCGGGGTAAGTCTGGACGGGCCGCGGGACCTCCATGATTCTTTTAGAACCCATCCCGACGGACGGGGAAGCTACGATGAAGTGATGGAGGCGATTGGCACCCTGAAAGAATACGACGTCCAGTTTAACGTCCTGTCAGTTCTAAACAGCCGGACGGTCAAGCAGCCAAAGCGAATCCTAAATTTCTTCCTGGACCACGACCTCCGGCACCTTCAGTTCATCCCGGCGATAGAAACAGCAGAAAAAGCGGGAGAAGAAAGGCTGGCAGACTTTTCCCCGGAACCGGAGGAAATAGGGGAATTCCTCGATTCAATATTCCAGGTATGGTCGGAAAACTTTCCACCCGAGTTCAGCGTCCGTTACTTCGAATCACTGATCAATACCAGGCTGGGCCGGGAAGTAGGAAACTGCCGGATTGATGCTACCTGCGACTCCTACCTGGTAGTGGAACACAACGGCGACGTCTATCCCTGCGACTTCTTCGTGGAAGAGGACTGGAAGCTGGGGAACCTGAACGAGACCTCTACCTCTCTGGAAAAAATTGAAAATTCAAAGGACTTTAAAGAATTTGCCGCGGGTAAAACCGAGTTCGGCGAGAAATGTACTGATTGCGAATTCCTGCCCTACTGCTACGGCGGCTGTCAGCGCTACCGCGGCCTCCCCGGCGGGCCGAAGAACCGATCCTACTTATGCCCGGCCTACCGGTACTTCCTCTCCCGCAACCTGGAAGAAATCAAGGAGATAGCCGCAAAGGTTTAGTGCCCGTTTACAGAGACGAGCGCCACGTCCTCCTTAGAGTTCGACCCATTCTCTCTTTTCCGCCGATTCCCTTATCGCGGCCAGGGTCCTGGCGTTATTTACGCTATCCTCAGGGGTAACCAGCGGATCCTCGTCCGCACGGGCGGCTTGAACAAGACCTTCTACCTCCAGGGCGTACTCGTTGACCCCTTTAATCGTTTCCTGTTCCAGGACGTTTCCCTTTTGGATCTCGATGATCGTATCCTTCCCCAGCCCCGGCGAGTAGGAGTCGAAGGCCTGGATCCTACCGTTTTCGCCCGAAATTTCGTAGCTGGCCCTGTCGTCCAGGAGGAAGCTACTATCTATCGTCGCGGATTTAGCCCCCGAAAACTCCAGTATCGCCTGGGTTTCGGCTTCGGCCGTATGATCCGGATGCTTTCGGTCCCTTGCGATCACTCGAACGGGCTCTTCCCCGAAAAGGTACCGGACTGTGTTGACCGAATAAGTTCCGAGGTCCATCAGGCTGCCTCCGTCCATTTCCTCCTTCCACCTGATGTCGTCGCTCCGGTCCTCCGTGACAAGGGGAAAACTAAAGGAGCCCCGGAAATACCTGGGCTCGCCTATCTTTCCCGCCTCAAGCAGTGATTTTACCCTCCGAACCTGGGGGTGAAAGCGGTACATGAAGCCTTCCATTAAGGTAACTCCCTCTTCTTCCGCAACTGAGAAAGCTTCTTCTACTTCTTCCGGGTCAGCTCCAAGGGGCTTTTCACAGAGCACGTTTTTACCGTGCCGTGCTGCCTCCTTTGCCCACTTCAGGTGAAGGTGGTTGGGCAAAGGGATGTAAACGAACTCCAGGTTCGGGTCTTCGAGAAGGGACTCGTAGGAACCGTAACTTTTCGAGATGCCGAGCTCAGCCGCAAATTTATCGGCCTTACCGGAATCCCTCGATGCAACTGCGTACAATTCGGAACCTTCGGCATCCCTGATCCCCGGAACGAGCGCCTGCCTTGCTATCTTTGCCGTTCCCAGTATCCCCCA
>CAZNVA010000227.1:0-1930 GCA_964576335.1 uncultured Thermotogae bacterium
GAGCCTTGGGACTCTCCAGCAAACCTGCTACCAGACCGTCCGGGTAGTCGAAGTCGCCAGCAAAAACCGGCTTACCGTTTACTAGCGCTTTACCGTCTACCCTGTGAAGACTCCGGTTTACTACGTCAAAACCCGACTTTTCTTCTTTAGTTGCAACCATTAAGAATCCCCCAGTTCTTCTGCAGTTTCTTTTATGGCCTCGATCTGTTTCACGTAGCCGGTACAGCGGCAGAGGTTTCCGTCCAGAGCTGCCTTGATTTCCTTTTCCGTCGGATCCGAGTTGGAGCTTAAAAGTGAATAAGCGCTAACCAGGACCCCCGGAATGCAGAAACCGCACTGCACCGCACCTTTGTCCAGAAAGTTTTCCCTGAGGCTTTCGGCAAGCTCGTCGTTTAGCCCCTCGACCGTCTTGATTTCCGCACCCTGAACCTGAGCGGCGAATAAGGTGCATGAGGTCATCGCCCTGCCGTCGACGAGAACCATGCACGCACCACAGTCCCCTGTCTTACACCCCTCCTTTACGCTCTTGAAACCGTTACGTCGCAATACGTCAAGCAATACTTCGCCTGGCTCTACCTCGAGCGTCAGTTCTTCTCCGTTGATCGTGGCTTCGAGATTCATGTTGAAACCTCTTGGTAAATCCCTTTGATTGCGTCAGCTGTCATTTTTTCGACCAGCGTCTCACGGTATTCCCCGCTGATTTTCTTATCGTCGCCGAGTTCAAAAACCCGGGCGGACATATTTCCGGCCTGTCTGGCGATTTCAGGGCTCAGTTCTTCTCCAGTCAGTTCCTCTTCGACCTCGTTTGCCCGCTCGGCGAGCATCGGCCGTGCCCCTGCCGCCAGCCTCGCCTCAACTATTTCTCCCTGGTCATGAGTTATTCTGCAGGCAAGGTTGAGTGCTGCCACGTCGAACTCGGACCTGTTGAACTTGCTAAAACTGGCCGCGGTACTGGTCTCGTTCTCCAGATCAATACTAAGCTTTTCGATAACTGACTCGTTCAGTTCCGACCGGAAATCATCTTCGTATAGTCGTGCAAAGTCACGGGTTTTCCTTTCCCCATTATAGAAATAGGTCACTTTCGTATCCAGAACTGACAGAATTGTGACGACGTCGGACCAGGGGAACGGACGGACCAGCGAGCCTCCGAGCGTACCGGCGTTCCTGATCGGGTAGCTACCAATTTCTTCTAAGCTTTCGGAAAGAAACCCGTTGAGAACAGATTTTATTCCCTGGTGTTCGACGATTCTTTGAATACTTGTAGTAGCACCGATTTCGATTTTTCCCTCTGACTCGTCCAGCTCGAGTTCGTCAAGCCCGAGCTCTCCTACGTCAATTAACTCGACCGGTCGTTTCGAGTCGGAGAGGGCCAGAGCAGTGCCGCCAGCGATAAAAAACGACCGGCTCTCCCGATCGTGCAGCGATGCTGCTTCTTCGAGAGAGCCGGGATAATGGTAATCAGTTACGTTCTTTAACATTTAGTGCTGTCCTTATTCCTTCGGTTCACCGGGCCAGGGACCTTTGACAATCGGGTGTGCCCACTGAATCTGCCAGAGTTCGTCGTGCGTTGCCCATTCGCCCTCGCTTAACCTCTGGATTCCCTGGCGGTCCTCCATCGGCCCGACGTAGGGGTCAAATGTGACCCGGTCGGCCTTCATCTGTTCCAGTCTCTTCATGACCAGATCGTACACGTTCATTTCGCCGAAGTAGTCCGTTTCCACCGTCACTGATTTTAGCTCGTCCTCGTACTTCGGGTTAATCTTCATGCCCGGCTTGGCCTGCAGTGCCGCGGCGCCTTCCTTGAGCAGCCACCAGTAGTCCACGTTGTTCAGGTTCTCGTTGGTGTAGACTCCGTAGTAAACCTTGTAGAGGATGTCCTGGTAAATTGCTCCCCACTTGGAGACCTGACCGCTGACTGCGCCTTCTTCCG
>CAZNVA010000228.1:0-1897 GCA_964576335.1 uncultured Thermotogae bacterium
TCGGTAATCAGTAGCTTATCCTCTTTCCTGCACAGCTCGAAGTTACCGAGCTTGCCCTTGAGAAGAAACTTTTCCTCGGCTCGAAGGTTGAGACCGCGATATATAAGCCTTCCCCGATCAACCAGGTACTTTGTTCCCGCCTCGTCCTCCTTGAGATAGGTGGAATCGGACCAGAAAACGGAATTCGTCATATAGACTTTAACGACGCCGGTAACGTAATCGCCTTTCTTTTTGCTCTCGTCCTCCAGAAAGCCGGAGAGATCCTTTTCCGCCTCGGGCATTTTCTATCACCAGCTCAGGAGCTTAAACCGCCCACGGTGAGTGCAGTAAATAAATCAAAAATTCCAGTGGTCATCGTGATGCCTTTTTACCTGGTTTATCACGCTTCTCGTCTCCTCCAGCGTTCCTGATTCTTCGTCCGTCCCCTGACCCGTAAACCCGGGACTCGTTTCCAGCAGACCAGCTATCAGCGCGATCCAGCTGTCGTGCAGCTCTTCTCCGGTATAACCGGAGACGATCAGATCCACCAGCTTGCTTCCGGTCGACCGTCTGAGGCCCTCGACACGTCGTCCGATCATGTTTAAACCTGCCAGTGACGCTCCCAGGTTCGTCAGGGGGTCACCGGAGTACGGATCCCCGCCCCCATTGCGAACTATAATCTCCGGAGAGAACTCCTCCGTTACCGGCTCGACGATTTCCTCGAAGGCGAGTTCGAAAGACGCGTCACCTGCTCCTTTCGGGAGTGGAACGTTTACCGTGAAGCCTTCTCCCTTGCCCTGGCCGATCTCCTCGGCATAACCGGTACCCGGATAGATAGTTGACGGGTCCTGGTGCAGGTCCACCTGCAGTACTTCCGGATTCCGGGCAAAGTACTCGTAGGTTCCGTTGCCCGCATGGGCATCCGTATCGAGTACCATGACTTTCCCAACCCCTTTTTCCTCCCTCAGGTACTCTACCGCGTAGGCTACGTCGTTATAAATACAGAAACCCTCGCCACTACCCGGTTTTGCGTGGTGAAAACCTCCTCCGACCGAAACAGCGACTTCCCAGCCTTCCTCAAGCAGGTCACAGGCTTTCCGGGCCTGCCCGAGCGCTCCACGTGCCGCCAGCTCGAGCTTGCCGGAGCGGCGACCGGGAAAGTTATCGCGCGAGTGGTAATTATCAAACCGAGAAGAGTCCCTGTCGGGCTCCGGGAAATTATAGAACTCCCGCGAGAAATCGACGTAATCCTCCTCGGCAATACGAAGGGGCTCCCGCTCGGAAACCGGTTTCCCCCGATATAGCTCGTAGCTGTTCTCCCCGAGCCGGTTATCCAGTTCCTCTAGGAAAGAGTCGAACCTGTCGCCTCGAAAGGGATGGTCCTTCCCAAAGTCGTACTTCCCCAGAACGTCTTCGTCAAATACAAGAGGTAGTAACTCGTCCATTGTTATCCGGAAAGAACTCGGTTTCCCATCATCTCAATCAATGTATTCGGAGAAAAAATCGTGGTAGCGAGCGAAAGTTTAGACCGGAAAACAAGACCGTAACTACTCGGACTCCTCAGGGGCCGCTACTTCCAGGACTTTGTACCGGGTGATGCCTTTCGGGGTTTCTACCTCCACTTCGTCTCCTGGCTCGTGGTCCAGCAGTCCCTTCGCAACGGGTGACTTAATTGAAATCTCGCCCTCTGTTAAGCGGGCCTCGTGCTCGCCGACGATCTTATATGTAAATTCCTTATCCTGGTCCAGGTCCCTGACGGTCACTTCCGTACCAAAATCCACCCTTTCCGACCCCACGTCTTCGGCGGATATTACCGTTGCTTCGTTGAGAACGTCCTTGAGCTTGTTCAGGCTCTTCCGATGATTCTGGTAGGATTCCTTGGCGGCCATGTATCCAGCATTTTCGGAAAGATCTCCGT
>CAZNVA010000229.1:0-1895 GCA_964576335.1 uncultured Thermotogae bacterium
CGGAAGGCGCTTTTCGACATCCTGCGCCAGGTCGTCCCGGAGAGCCAGTTTTTGGATCTCTATGCTGGTACCGGCAGCATCGGACTGGAAGCCCTATCGCGTGGTGCTTCCAGCGTTACCTTTGTGGATAGCTTCTCCGGCGCAACCCAGTTGATTAACCGGAACGTGGAAAAGCTGGGCTACGAGAGCCAAGCAAGGGTTTACAAGATGAAGGTGGGAGAGGCCATAAATAAGTTCGACCGCCGCGATCGCCGGTTCGACGTTACTTTTCTCGGCCCCCCTTACGACGAGGGCCTCTCGGAGGAGACGATAAAGCTGCTTGCCGGCAAAAACGTAGTCAGGAGCCAGGGGCTCGTTGCCGTCGAGGTATTCTTCAAGAACGATCTGGCGGATAGTTACGGGGACCTGGTCAAGATAAAGGAAAGCGAGTACGGCCAGAACAAGCTTTACTTTTACCGCAGGGAGAAGAACCGGTAAGAGTCGCGTAGATGTCGAGAGGAGCATCCAGGTGAAGGCTGTCTGCTTCCGCCGAGTTATCCCTGCCTTCTTTTCGCTCGGGAAGCGTTTTCTTAACCGGACCCCCCGCGCCGTTTTGTCTCACGGATTCATTATCCCCTGCATCCGCGTTTTCCCCGTCCCTAAATTAATTCCCAATGTTTCCTGATTGGAATTATCTTCGCCGGACCCCCGGACAGAGATCACTTCTATGAAACCAAATCCAGGTATACTAAAACGGATTGTATTCAGCCGAGGATCACGTAGCCACCATATAGTGTTAGAGTAACGTTCCGAACGGAAAGGGGGGTAGTTTTGGAAGAGGTATTAAAGGAGGCCAATCTGGATTGTACCGAGGTCCTCGACAGGACACCGGTCAGCATACTGGTTGTCGACAGGCACGGCGATATCGTCTTCGCCAACTAGGAAGCGGATAACGAAATAAATCCCGGTAAAGGGGAACTACGGGGAGAGAACATCTGTGATCACCTCGAAGGAAAGGAGGGAATTTTCACCCCGGAGACTTGGCCGCAGGCTGATATCTCAAAGCCAGAGGGCGGAATTGGCGATGAGCGTAAGGGGTTCTGGCGGAAAAACGGTACGGAGATACCCGTCCAGTACGGTACCAGTCCGGTTATGGATTCCTCGGGCAATATACTGGGAGCGGTTGTCTCCGTGAGGAATACTACGGTAAAGGAGGAATTGAAAAGCAAGCTACGCTATTACCGAGACCACGATCAGCTCACCGGGCTCTACAATCACCTTAAGTTCAGAGAGAAACTGGACGACGAACTGAGTCAACCGGACCCAAGGGGCGCCGTGCTCCTGCTGGACGTGGACAGGTTTCGGGAGATAAACAAGAGCTTCGGGCACGAAACCGCGGATAGCCTGCTGGTGAACCTGGCCGAACGCATCGGGGCCGAGCTGGGAGAGGGCGATACCCTGGCTTGTTTCGGCGGCGACGAGTTTATCATAATGGCTGCCGGGAGGCAGCCCGGTGAGGCCAGGGACCTCTTCTCCGCGGTAATCCGGTCAGTTCGCGCTCGACGATTTCGGCATGGGTTTTTCCTCGTTTAACTACCTGAAACAGCTGTCGGTTGACTACCTAAAGATAGACGGGAGTTTCATTCAGAACCTGCCGCGCGACTCCATGAACCAGAACCTCGTGCAGTCGATAGTGGAAGTGGCGCACAAACTACACAAGGAGACGATCGCCGAGTTCGTCGAGGACGAGGAGACGCTCCGGATGGTCAGGAATTACGGTTCCGACCACGCCCAGGGCTACTTCATCGGTCGCCCCCAGACCATGCGGAGCTTGGTTTAGCTCTGGTGTTTTTGAGGTTTTGTCCTAGTTTTTTCTCGAGAATATGAAGCTCCGTACCTTCTGTAGCGGAACTCTT
>CAZNVA010000230.1:0-1891 GCA_964576335.1 uncultured Thermotogae bacterium
TTAATAACTTTCTCATCGGATAAATTGAGAAATGTTCTGTCTGCATACTGCTATCCCCCCGTAAAGCGGTGCTTCGTCACCAAGTTCCGAGGCTTCTATTTCGGGCGTATGCTGGGTGTTCTTTGTCACCCTTGACTTTATTTCTTCGATATACCTGGAACCAGTTTTCGAAACTCCCCCGCCAAGCACGACCAGTTCCGGGTCAATTATCGCCGTAATATTGGAGACAAGCATGGAGACGACGTTGATCCAGTCCTCCGTCAGTTCTCCTGCCACCGTATTCTCCGTGCGTGTCTCGAGGATTTTCCTCGGGCTAAGGTTGGTTTTTGGGTCTCTCAAGGGGTCATCCGACACCTGCTTTAACTTCTCCCTGGCCCTTCGGACTATATCCGGCCCAGATATTCTGCTCTCTAACCAGCCCTTTTTACCGTTACCCTTTTCTCCCATATGTGCCAGTTCCGAGACGAACCAGCCGACCTCGCCGGCGTGGTTTGTCGAACCCTTGAAGAGTTCACCGTTCAGGATTATTCCGGCGCCGACTCCCGTCCCTATCGCTATGAAAACGAGACTGGAGTAACTTGATTTTCTCTTTCTGTATTCCCCGAGGGCGGATGCATTTACGTCGTTCTCCAGAAAAATCGGGATACCGAGCTCTTCTTCCAGCTCGCAACCCAGCCTGACCTGGTCCAGCCCGTCGATGTTTGGAGCATAATTTACCGTTCCGTCTTCGTTAACTACGCCGGGAACGGCTATTGCCAGTCCTTTTACCTTTTCGAATTTGACTCCGGACCAGGACTCGCTTCCACGAACAACTTTCAGTACATCCTGGTAGAGCTCCTTCCAGTGGTCCGGGGTGTTTATCTTTCCCGTTTCCTCGAGTTCTCCCCCGAGGTTTCCCAGCCCGTACTTTACCGAAGTACCGCCAATGTCTATGCTGATAAAGTGCCGTCCCTTCGAATTGATGGACAGCAGGCGCGGCTTTCTCCCGACTTTGGAGTACTTCTTGTGTTTGTCCTCCCTGATTAAACCCTCTTTAAGCAGCTGATCTACGGAGGAAGAGACAGCAGTTTTGCTCAAACCGCTTGATTCGGCTATATCGGTTCGAGATACTTCACCCTCCTGCTGAATAAGGTGGAATATCATTTCCAGGTTTTCCCGGCCGATCGAGCTGGGATTTAGACCTTCTGTCGAGTCTGACATTTTATATTCCCCTGTGATAGGATTAAGTTAATAATTAACAAAGTTTATTAACTATTACGATTTTAGAATATCAAAGCTCGGGGCCTCTGTCAAGTGGGGAAAGTTAGCCCGGGATTTTGAGAAAGTTCGAGAGCTGAATGAACCGTTGAGTTTTAAGCGCCCTGACGAAACGGTGACCGGGTGTTTGTTTCGCCAGGGCTAACCCTGAAGTGGTAGGTTAGCTAAGCTGGATTTCGTTCATCTTCTTGACGAATTTTGTAACGGAACTCCTCGGCAGGAACCGCGTTAGCTGTGGAGCAATTGAAATAAACGTTCCAGGGACAACCACGCGTTTACCTTTCTTCAGGCCCTCGTAACCATCCCTGGCGACCCTATCGGGCTGCAGGCCGTAAGGATCACCCGAATCGCCGTCGCTTCCGGGCATTTCACCCTTAACCTGAAAATCCGTATCTACCGGGCCCGGTGAGAGGGCGGTTACAGTTATCCCTTTATCGGCAACCTCTTCCGCCAGCGCTTCGGAGAAGTGCTGGACAAAGGCCTTCGTGGCGTAATACAAAGCCATCAGGGGACCGGGTTGAAACGCAGCAAGCGAGGAGACGTTCAGGATCTCGCCCTGACCGCGTTTTTCCATTTCGGGCAGAAATAGCTTCGTCAGATGGATGACCGCGTCCATATTGAGGTGCATCATTTC
>CAZNVA010000231.1:0-1877 GCA_964576335.1 uncultured Thermotogae bacterium
GGTTTGACGATACCCCCGAGGCAAGGTTGATTCAGATGAAGGATAGGAGGTGGAGAGCCGCCAGGATAATCGCGGATATCAAGTTGAGCACCGGCCAGTTCTCCTATCGTGAAGGTGTCGAGTTCATGGCCGATACAGTCGATATGGCTGAAGAATCAGCGGAGGCCGAGGTCAAACGGTATACTCAAAACCCCTCGTATCAACTGAGTTATCTCCTTGGCAAACACAAAATAGATCTCCTGAAGGAAGACGTCAGGGAGAAGATGGGGGGCGACTACCGCGATAGGTTCTTTCACGATAAGTTGATCTACGGCGGGTCGATGCCCATCAAGTTCCATCGCGATCGGTTTAACAGGATCATTAGCAAGGGAGAACAGGGCGTTTAGCAGGAGCTTTGTGGAAATTCTGGGTTAGTTTTGGCTCCGGGTTGAATTGTTCGGATAACTGAACCCGCGAATGAATTCTTTAATCCGAAAAGGGAGCCCTATTCACGAAACTTTTGAATCTCAAATTATAAGACTATGAGAGAGATAGGGCCGGATGCCGTACCCGATTTAAGGCGGATTACCCTGGAAGCTTTGAAGGAAATTCCCCGGGGAAAAGTAACCTCTTACAAGGACCTGGCGGAAGCTCTCGGGGATCCGGCTGCAGCGAGGGCCGTCGGGACAATTATGTCGGAAAACCGCCAGCCGGAGGAGTACCCGTGCTGGCGGGTAGTTCATTCGGATGGAAGAACTGGTAAGTATAGCGGAAAATCGGGAAGGGCGGGGAAAATTCGGAAGATCCGTGAGGACGGTATTCCTGTAAGTGACGGCAAAATAGATAACTTCTCTGAGTACAGGTTTAGTGACTTCGACTTTGAACCGCCGCTGCCGAAATTGAGGCGGATACAGGCAGAAATTCCAAAAAGAGTTGAGGAAACTGAAAACTTCCGGATAAAATCGGCAGCCGGGGTGGACGTTTCCTACGGCAGGGAGGGTGTAGTCGCAAGTTACGTGGAAATCCGGAAAAATCAGATCGTAAGTCGAGAGTATACCAGAAGAGCTGAGGTCAAGTTTCCCTATATTCCGGGTTATCTGGCTTTTAGGGAACTGCCGCCCCTGAACGATCTGCTACGGAAAGTTAAAGAAGAAGACAAACTTGCAGACGTCGTCTTCGTGGACGGTAACGGTTTGCTTCATCCTAGAAAGGCCGGTCTTGCTAGCCACCTGGGGGTAGTTGCCGATCATCCTACCGTGGGTATTGCAAAAAAACTTCTCTGTGGGGACGTGAATACCTCAGGAATGGAAGAGGGTGAGAGAAGAGAAGTGACCTATGAAGGGGAGGTACTGGGCCTCGCCGTTAAAACTTACAGGGGAGCCAACCCGGTCTTCGTTTCGGTGGGAAACGTGGTTGGCCTCGAGCGGGCTGCTGATCTGGTTACCGAGTTTTCCCAATACAAACTGCCGGAACCGGTGAGGCGGGCTCATAAACTTGCAAAAAAGGAGGCGACGGGATCAACCTCCTCCTAATTTGGGAAGGATCAACAACTCGTCGCCCCCGGTGATTTCGGTTTCAAGACCGGATAGGTGTTCTACTCCCTGCTGGTTCAGCCTGACCTGAATGAACCTGCGTAGTTTTCCGGAGCTTTCAAAAATTTCCCCATCCAGTTCAGGATATTGATCGATCAGCTCTGCCAGGGCATCAAGGACTTTGCTACCTTCCGGTAATCGTAAACTGAGCTCTCCTTTTCCACCTGGAATCTTATCCTTGAAGGAAAAGTAAATTTCTACGTCGACCTCAATCAAAATATCACCACCAGGCCAATAAATTCTATTTCAGACGGGGATACGATTAAATAGTTGTTTTTTTCATTTTTTCCACCACTTGAAACCCCC
>CAZNVA010000232.1:0-1872 GCA_964576335.1 uncultured Thermotogae bacterium
CTTCCTTCTCGTTCATTTTATCACCAAAAAATTTTAAAAAGGCGTTTTGGTAAAATAGTACGCTGGTACTGGCCATTTATTTTTCTACGACGACACTGGTGCCTTTTCCGGGCCCTGTATCTATCGAAAAGTTCGCACCTAGTTTTTCTGCCCTTTTCTTCATATTGCCGATCCCCATACCACCGCTCTTACCCGCCTGCTTCTCGTTGAAACCTCGGCCGTCGTCCGAAACTTCCAGCCTGTACCCCTGGCTTAGCCCCTCCAGCGTTATTTTAACACGGTTGGCTTCCGCGTGTTTCTGAGCGTTGTTTAACGCTTCCTGAGCAATTAGGTACAGCTCTTCTGTCACGTTGCCCGGCAGGTTAATATCTTCATCTACTATGACTGTAGATTCTACTCCTGACCTGCGCTCTACGGTTTCCAATCTATTCTTGATTTTGTCTTCAAAACAACAATTTCGCTTCTCCGGGCTTTTCATCTGGTATATAAGCAAACGCATTTCCTTAAGTGCCTGCTGTGACATGCTCTCTACGTTTTCCAGGTGAGAACTTACCTGTTCGTACTCGCCTTGATCCGCCATTCTCTTTGCGGCTTCAGCAAATAACGTTACGCTGTAAATTGATTGGGTGACCGAATCGTGGAGTTCGCGAGCCATCCTGTTTCTCTCCTCCATTACAGCGGCCTCTTCCAGTCTCTTGTTCAGCCGAGCATTTTCTATGGCCAGGGAAGCCTGATCGGCAAAGGAAGTTGCCAGATTCACTTCCTCCTCGACAAAGCTCCTCGGTTCCTTGTAGTATAGAATAATAACACCGTAAAGATCACCACCGACGACGATTGGGGTTGCTATGGACGCGCCAAAGTACTTCTGGACCAACCTACCCAGTTCCTGCATGCGGGGTGAATCGTAACTATTGGAAACGTTTTTGCTGGAAATATCTTCAACCACAAGGGGTTCATGGTCCTTTATCTCCTGATCCAGGTCTTCCACGGATAGAGATACCTTATCTGTTTCAAGAAATTCTTTAGGGGCGTTCTTAGTAAACATTTGAGCGGTAAGCAGGGTGCTGTCCATACTTTTTTCTTCAAGCTGAAATATTGCAGCGCTATCCGCGCCCAGCAGGCGGTAAATCTGGTTGAGCACTGTATCGAGCACTTTATCTAATGACTGACTTGAGTTAATCACGCCCATCGTCTCGCGTAAACCCTCGGCAACTATCCTGCGTCTTTCGCTGAAAGCCAGTCTTTCCTTTTCAGTCTGGTAAAGCTGAGCGTTTTCTATTGCAACGGCTACCTGGTTGGCGAAGGCGAGTGCCACTTCTGCATCTCTAAACGTGTAATAGTTTTCCTTCCTGTGGTCCAGTGTCAGCATGCCCATGACTTTATCCTTTACGATTAAAGGTACCCCCATCCAGCAGCGAAGATAGTTGTAGGTCGTATCAAGCTCCCGTCCTGCCGTTTCTCGCATGTCCCTGGCCAGTGGTTCGTCACTCATTACGTCCTCTATTACGATAGGCTCTTTTCTCTCGACCACCGCCCGGTTTGCCCTGGCATCTTTTAGCGGAAAAGAAATTTTCATGGCTTTCTTCTGATTGATTGGTCCTCTGTAAGCCATAATATCCAGCCTGCCGTCCTCCAGAGTCATTATTGAGGCTGCGTCGTAATCCAGAACGGACTTAAGCTTATCGAGAATATTACCGAGTAAAGGTTTGAGTTCCAGGGTGGAGGCTACATCCTGGGTAATATCCATGAGCGCAGTTAGTTCCGACGACTTGTCGCCGGATCCAATCAACCTCCCGGTATTACTGATCCTTTCAGAAACGTCAGTAATGAAACCCTCAACTAAACCGTTGTTTTCGTCAATTTTCTGCCCTC
>CAZNVA010000233.1:0-1844 GCA_964576335.1 uncultured Thermotogae bacterium
TATCCGTTCCCACGTCGAGCTCCTGATCAGTCACTATTTTTACCTCCTAATATTTCTTTGTATTGATAAGATAATCTCAAACCAGGGTATTTCTAAATTAAATAATTTTATCAACCACGGAATTTACTTTACTTGAAATCTCCCCTTTTGACAAGGAACCATCGATCACCACGGCGTTCGAAGTAGATTTAATTTCTTCCAGGTAACCTTCCCTAACGCGCCTGTAGAATTCCTTTTCCTCCTTTTCTATCCTATCCGGTTTACGATCGCCAGTCCTCTTTAACCTTTCTTCGAGGTTGATGTCGAGGAAGAAGGTGACGTCGGGTTCAAGGTCTTCCACGGACATTTCGTTTATCTTCTTGACCTGATCGATCGGAACACCTCTACCGTGACCCTGGTAGGCTACAGAGGAGATAGCAAACCTGTCCGAGATAACCATCTTCCCTTCCTCCAGAGCTGGAAGAATCTTCTTTCTAACCAGTTGCGCCCGGGAGACTTCGAAGAGAAACAGCTCACTCAGGGGGTTGATATCGAGCCCCTGATCCTCGAGGAGCAGGTTCCTGACTTTCCTCCCTAGCTCCGTTCCGCCGGGCTCCTCGACCTGTATCACGGAAAAGCCGCGATTCTCGAGGCGTTTGGACAAAAGCGCAGACTGGCTCGTAGTTCCAGAGCCGTCTAACCCCTCGAAGACTATTAGTTTGCCGGATTTTTCAGCTTCCAATTAAATTCGGACCTCCCGCAAGTACGAATATTATCAATCCAGAGCCACAGACTATTGCCACGTCGGCCAGGTTGAATATCGGCGTATTTCCGACCTGGATAAAGTCGATAACCCCGCCCGAAACGAGCCGGTCGACCAGGTTGCCGAGCGACCCGCCAAGTAATAGGGCAAGGCCCAGGTTTGCCAGGTTATGGCGCACGCTCGAGAAGAAAAGCAGGTACACGATAGTGGCTACCGCTATCAGAGTAACTATAAGGAAAATGTGACCCTTCCGCGGAAATAAACCAAAAGCCCCTCCGGTGTTTTTCACGTAACGCAGAGAGAAGAAACCCTGGCGAAAAAAGATTCGGGCTCCATGGTGGTAACCGTAATCCACCAGAAACTTGCTACCGCGGTCCAGAATAAAAACCAGAAATACTATTAGAAAATAACCCAGATTTCCCACTTTACCTCCGGACAAGCAGACGGCTGGTTCTGGCGTTTTCCTTCAGGTTCAACCCTACTGAACTGACGGTTAAAACCGGATTACCTTCAAGTCGACCGCTGAATACTATTGGTCCATGGAAGGACCCGCCCTTGGTAAGTCTGGCGAGCGGAACCACCGTTCCCGTGGCTTCTGCCACGTCAATCTTTTCGTTAAACTCAATTATATAGAGCCCTTCCTTCAGGTTCCACCAGCCGTACTTATCGTCCTCGTTTCGCTTTGCCGGGGTAATTTCCTCGAACTCCCCTATTTTTTCTTCGCCTCCGCCGAAATCAAGGTCGGTCACTGATGACGGCCTGGCGACACTATTAACAGTTAAATCAACTCCTTTTTCGGCGATCTGAGTCCCCTCGTGAATGATCCCGTCGACGTATTTCTTTACTTTCTTTCCTGATATAATCACGAATACCACCTCAAAAAAGTATGGGAAAATGACTTTCCTCGTTCAATCTTTGGGAGTTGATAAACTCCGTGAAGATTTATTGGGCAGGCTTTGAATTCATAACATATTTTTCCTTCCAAAGGGATACATTTTCTCGTAGCTTGGAATATTCCGGGCGGGCACGTTCCTTGTTGAGGTTGCGTACACAGTAGCCCATGGCCCTCTGGTGGTGCAGAAGATTGCAATAATGAATAGTA
>CAZNVA010000234.1:0-1838 GCA_964576335.1 uncultured Thermotogae bacterium
CAATAAAGGGCGCGAAATGTATCGGCTTGCTCGGTCGTTCCGCTGGTGCAACTGCCTCTCTGCTGGCCGCCAAGAGGGATCCACGGGTTGACGTCGTGGTTGCGGATAGTCCCTACGCAAATTTGAGGCTTGCTGCGAAGGATTTCGGGAAGTTCTCTCATGATCGGTTGCTTCAGGCCCTGTTCCCCGTATACATGTTTTCAGCCCGCCTGGCCCTGGGAGTCGATATTTACAAACAGACCAACATATTGCGGAGAATTAACCAGATCGGCACACCTACTTTCTTTATTCACGGTATGGAGGACGAAGGCATCAGTCATAAAAACTCCGAGTTGCTTTACAAACACAAAACCGGCCCCAAGGAAATATGGCTCGTACCGGATACGGACCACATAGCTGCCTTCGAGAACTACCCCGGCGAGTATAAGCAGAGGATAGTTGACTTTTTAGGAGCGTACATGTAGTTTGGTTTTAAACTACCCTTACCTGAATACTTTGACGGAGTTTTGTTTTTTGGTTACAATTAAAGTCCTGAATTCTTATCAAGTATTGCAGGACATAGGAGCTTACGGGGGTGGTAATTTACAGGAACTTTCCGCTAGCAGTTTGGTTTGTCCTTCCACAAACTGTGTGAACGTTTCAAAAATTTACATACCGTAGGAGGGTTAATATGTTTTCCACTTCGCGCAGCAGAATATTGATTCTTGCACTTAGTTTAGTTCTCGTTTTTTCCTTCCTGGTAGGTGCCGAGGAACTTACAATTCTCCATACGAACGACATTCACGGTAACTACCTTCCAAAAGAAGGCGTTGGGGGCTTCAAAGCACTATCGCACTACGTGGAAAAAGCCAGGTCAGAATCAGAAGGGCCGACTTTCTTGTTTGATGCAGGGGACGTAATGACTGGTACGCCGTTGACCCAGATATCCTTCCACGGGGCAAAGGGCGGAGCCATGTTCGAACTGATGAACTTCGTCGGTTACGATGCCTGGACATACGGCAACCACGCTTTCGACCTCGGTCAGGAAAACGCCATAGCCTTAACGCACGTTGCTCGTTTTCCTACCGTAAATACTAACATCGTAGAGGTGGATAGCGGCGAGCTCTTTGCCGGTCAACCTTATACGGTTGTTGAGAAGGATGGAATGGAAGTCGGTGTATTGGGTTCGATGGAATCCATTTTCAAACAGGAAATTCTCAGAGAAGCCACGGAAGGGCTCAACGTTTTGCCTATAGTGTCAGCGGTTAAGCCCTATGCCGATTTCCTGGAGGAGAGAGTCGACCTGGTGGTCGTGCTGGCGCAGACTAGCTGGGAAGAAAGCAAGGCAATACTGGAAGGGGTCGACTCAGTCGACGTCGTCCTTTCCGCATCCCACCCGGAGGAAGTTTATAAGACTGGAGATCACCGGATACTTCACAATACCAACGAAGGCGATAGCAGCCTCGGGTACCTCAAACTGAACGTCGAGGACGGAGAGATAACCGAGTCCACCGCAGGAGTCTACAAATTAAACACGGAAAACATTTCTCCGGACCCGCTGGTGGGTGCGATGGTCGACCGCTTCAGCAGCATGGTGAGCGCTCAGCTCGACATGGTAGTCGGGAGTACAGAATGCGAGCTCGTCCCGAACAATACGGAGGAAAGTAACCTTGGGGACTGGGAGACTGACGTAATGCGCTGGAAGACCGGTACGGACATCGCTTTTGAAAACTCGGGAGGCATCCGCAGGAACATACCGGAAGGCGAGATCACCAAGAGGATAATCAACGAAGTAGCTCCGTTCGGCAACACGCTGGTAACCTTCGAATTAAAAGGAGAGAAGCTGAAGCAGATATTTG
>CAZNVA010000235.1:0-1807 GCA_964576335.1 uncultured Thermotogae bacterium
AGAGGTCAAGCTAGATAAGAGATGATGGTAAAAAGTACCATTTGCGGAAACTGTGGCAGTACCTTTGCTCCCGCGGATCCGGTTACTTACTGCCCGGAATGCGGGGGGACGCTCTCACTTCAGTACGATCTGGAGGGGGTCGATCGCGAAATCGACAGAGGAGACTTACACGAGAGGAAGCAAAACCTTTCGCGATACAAAGAGTTACTGCCCGTAAAAGGGAAACTCGATGGCTTCGGAGCCGGGTTTACGCCCGTAGTCAAATCCAGGAAGCTGTTCGGGGGGTCCGGGCTGGAGTTGTTCTTTAAACTGGATTTCATGAACCCGACCGGTTCCTTCAAGGATCGGGGGACCGCGGTAGTCGTAGCGAGGGCCATTGAGTGGGGGTTTTCTTCAGTGGCCGACGATTCCTCCGGCAACGCGGGAGCATCCCTCGCGGCTTATTCCGTCAGGTCCGGCCTTAACTGTAAAATCTACGCACCCAGGAACGCGTCAGGCAACAAGTTGAAGCAGATTAGGAACTACGGGGCTGACCTCGTCTCGGTTCCCGGTCCGCGAGAAAACGCGGCCGAGAAGATCGCCGCGGAACTGGATAACGAAGAGATTTACTACGCCTCCCATAACTTCAGCCCGTACTTCGTCGGCGGGGTGAAGACCCTGGGGTACGAAATCGCCGAAGATTTCGATTGGGATCCTCCCGCCCGGATTGTCGCTCCGGTTGGAGGCGGTGGGTTGTTGCTCGGAATTTACAGGGGGTTGAAGGACCTGTTAGAACTGGGGTGGATAAAGGAACTGCCGGAACTTTATGCCGTGCAATCAGAGGCTTGCGCCCCCGTGGCCCGAGCTTTCCGGAAAGGACTTGAAGCACCCGAACCCGTCGAGACCCGCAGTACCATTGCGGAAGGAGTACACATAAAGAACCCGCCCCGGGGAGGAGAAATTCTGGAGGCAGTCCGGGAGACTGAAGGTAAGGCCCTGGCAGTAGCGGAGGAAAGAATTGAAAAGTTTTACGGGCAGCTACCCGAACGGGAAGGTATATTTGTAGAACCGACCTCCGTCCTTCCCCTGGCGGGGATCGAAAAAATGATGGAGGCGGGTGAATTCGATAAGTCGGAACGAGTTCTGGTTCCGCTTACCGGTAGCGGATTGAAAGGTGCTTAAAGGTGCAGATGGGCGAGTTAAAAGTATTAAGCGGTATTCCACAAAGCATAAAATGGGTAGTTGAGCAGGCACATAACGAAAAAGGTTTCTCGAGTTGTACAATAGAATGGAGGTAAAAACATGAAAGGCAAGTTTGGTCATTATTTAGATATCTCACTTACGGACGAAAAAATAAACGAGTACTCCGTTCCGGAAGAGTGGTACGAAAAGTACGTCGGAGGGCGGGGAATTGGAGCAAGGATTCTGCTCGAGGAACTTCAACCGAAGACGGAACCTATGGCCCCGGAAAACCCATTGGTCTTTGCCACCGGTCCTTTTCAGGGTTTGAATATACCCGGGGCCGGGAGACACGTAGTCATGGCGAAATCTCCGAAGACGAATTCCGTCAGCGGCTCCTACGTTGGTGGCTTCTTCGGGCAGGAGCTCGGTAAATCCGGTTACGATGGACTGATAATCCGAGGGGCGGCCGAGTCACCGAAGTACCTCGTCTTAAAGAACGGAAAAGCGGAGATCAAGAGCGCGGACGAGTTCTGGGGTCTGGGGACGGCGGAGTTCGAGAACGAGATCAAGGAAAAAGAAGGTGACGTCCGTGTTGCTTCAATCGGGAAGGCGGGGGAAAACCTGGTAAATTATTCCTGTATCATTC
>CAZNVA010000236.1:0-1778 GCA_964576335.1 uncultured Thermotogae bacterium
AAGCTCTGAGTTCTCGTAAAGGTAACCAAGTTCGGCTTCAAATTGGTTCCATTCCAGTACCTGTTCCAGTTCAATTTCCGTCTCTTCGTCCTCGGAACTTAACTCCACGGCGTGTTCTAGTTCGAATTCCTCGAATTCCTGGCCTATCTCAAAAGCGGTTTCAAATTCTCCTTCTCTATTTACGACCAGACCTAATTCTGAGTCAATCACTTCCGATCGGCTGGTCGGAAGGAGTATAAGTTCGACCTCTTCATCAAGTAAGGAAACTTCCAGGCCCGTCCACTGTCCTTCGTACCCCAAAACGACCCGGTCGAACTGGACCGTATGGTCAATTGCGAAGTCGGCAAAGTAGAAACTTTCCGGGCCACTAGGCACTTCCAGGTTCCATTCAACTGTCAGTTCATCGAATTCGTTATCCGCAAAAGAGATTTCAATACCTCTTTCCAGTACCCCTTCCCTCCGGAATAATTTCTCGTTGCCGTAGTAGAACCGCGGGAGGGGCCAGGAATCCTCCTTCTTGTCGCTGGGAGATATCAATTTTAGTTTTTCGGCTTCTTCGACCATTTCGGCCTCGATATCTATTGCTATCTTTGCGTCGGGACTTATTACCTTATCGCCGGGTATCTCGGTCCGGCCTCCGGCACTGGAAATTTCCCAGCCGGCTAAATCCACTGATCTACCGCGAGAATTATGGAGTTTCACCGAGTAGCCCCCCGACTTGAGAGGTTCCAGGCTATAGAAGCTTAGCCCGCTCCCTCTTTTCGGAAACCTGAAAGTATTGACTTTTTCGTTTTCCAGGTCAAAGGAAAGCTTGACGCGATCGTCCGAGCCGAAAGTGCTCTTCTCAAGCGTCGCTTCCAGGTCTCCTGAAAGTTCCCAGGGGGCCTCATTTAACTTGAGCGCGACCCCGCGAAAGCTCAACTGGCCAGTTCGGAATATGGGGCCGTTTCCGAGCAGAACGTCCCCGCGTAAACTTATTCCGGAATTGAACCGCCTGTATAGTTCCAGGTATAGTTCTTTGTCCTCCTCGGAAAGGTCAACCCCAATATCGTAATCCGTTTCCCCGAGACTTCCTTCCAGCCCAACTGTTCCTTCGTTGTATCCGGTTTCAACCAGGTCCGTTTCGAGATAAAATACCATATCGTCCTCCGTGGTTAGAGCTGGAGTGACTTCAAAGTCCAGTTCCGCATTCCAGGTGCTATCACCGTCGCTCTCGTACTCGTTTGTCAGGTCCAGGTCCAGGGTTAAATTGTCTTCCATATTCAGCTCTGCAATGAAGTTGGTTTCTGAGTCAGTTGTACCCTCCGCATAATCAGCCTCTACGGTAGTCTCGATCTCGCCTTCAAAATTAATCAGCTCTTCTTCGGGGGGTTGGGCCTGGAGTGGCCCGGCAAAAAGGACCGATAACGAGAGGAAAATCAGCAAGTACCGACTTAGCCTGATTGTTTTTGTCGTGATATTAAAAATTGTTGATGTTTGGATGTCCATGTGTCAACTCGTTACAGAAAATCGGAGCAAGCACTAACTAAACGATTTAGAACATCCTACCAGTTTTGTTAGCAATGGTACATTACTTTTGTCATTCAGTGACGTGAAGTCGGTTCTACGGCCAAAATTAACTCGGTCACTAATCCGAAATTAATGCTCCTTGGAGACACGTGAAGGATTAAATTGGGAAATTGCTGAGGAGTGCGAAGTTGATACTTTTAGGTTATTTTACTCGAAGGTAAATACAAGTACGTTTTTTAATTCTTCAAAGCGAGGTAAAGAGGATTCGT
>CAZNVA010000237.1:0-1751 GCA_964576335.1 uncultured Thermotogae bacterium
ATAGAATTAGTCCGATGGTGGGCGACGAACAGGTAATCGTGGTTACGGGGAGCGGTAAAGGGGAGCTCGTCCTGGAGGATTTACCCAACCTCCCCGAGGAGAACGTGATCGAGGAGCCGGTCGGGAAGAATACGGCGCCCTGTATCGGCCTGGCAGCAGCCCTCTCCGAAAAGCTGCTCGGTGTAAACGAGGATAGGTCAGTTATGGCGGTTCTACCAGCCGATCACCTCGTAAAACGGGAGGAACGGTTCAGGGAGCTGCTGAAGAGCGCTGCCCGGTTAGCTTATGAAAAAAATAGGTTGATAACGCTCGGTATCGACCCGACCAGGGCGGCGACCGGGTACGGCTACATAGAAGCCGGGGAGGATCTACCGGGAGAAGCGGAGGCCAGGGACGTCGTTAGCTTCACGGAAAAACCGGACCAGGAGACGGCAGAAAAGTTCCTCGCTGCCGGCAATTACTACTGGAACAGCGGGACGTTTATCTGGCGGACCGACACGTTGCTCGACGGGATGGAGGACCACATGCCGGACCTTCACGACGGCCTTGAGAGGATAAAATCTGCCGCGGGCACTTCGGACGAGGCCGAGACCATCGCCAGGGAGTACGAGAATTTTCCCGGTACCTCAATTGACTACGGGCTGATGGAAAAAGCTGACAATAGGGGGGTTTTACCCGCTTCCGTTGGCTGGTCCGACCTTGGTGACTGGACCAGTTTCCGGGAACTTTTGGAAAGCGACGAAGACGGTAATAGCTGTTACGGGGACGTCACCTGTCGGGAGTCGGCAAATAACCTGATCTACAACGACACGGGGAAAACCGTCGTCGGCCTCGGGCTGGAGGACCTGGTTGTGGTTGAGACCCCGGAAGCGTTACTGGTAATGGACGAGAGCAAGGCTCAGGCGGTAAAGGCCGTGGCCCGAAAGTTCGAGGATAAGTAGGTTGACCCTTAAATGAAGAATAAGTTTAAGATAGAATTCGCTTGGGCAGTTTAACCCTGACTTATACGAGGTGGTAGAATGATTCTTGATGAACCCGAGGAAATAAATGAACTCGATCCGCAGGGCATGGTTGAGGACCTGGATACTTTCCCCGAGCAGTGCAGAGAAGCGGTTTCCATAGGTGCCGATAAGGATTTACCTTTTGACCTCGACGGTTTTGACCGAATCGTCGTCACGGGAATGGGAGGCTCCGCGATCGTCGGAGATATTCTTTCCCGGTTAATCGACCTTCCTGTGACGACCAACAGGGGTTATTACCTGCCGGATTCGGCCGACAGGAGTGACCTTTTGCTGGCGATCAGCTACTCCGGCAATACGGAAGAAACCCTCTCCGCGCTCCGGGACGGGGTAAGGCGGGGTATGAGCTCTGTCTGCCTTTCCACCGGCGGGAAGATGGAGAAATTTTGCCGGGAACGGTCCTTACCGCTGGTCAAAATCCCCACCGGCCACCAGCCCAGAGCATCCACGGGCTATATGTTGTTCCCCTTATTGAAGCTTTTCTCCGAGGCCGGTTTAGTCGGAACGGTTGACTTCGAGGCTTTACTGGAGGATATCGAGGAACTCAAGGAAAAGTGGAATAGTACGGTAACAACTGAAAATAACCCGGCCAAAAAACTGGCAAAAGAATTCGCGGGCAAGGTACCCATCATCTATGGGACCAAAGGCAACACCGAGGTCGTGGCGTATCGCTGGAAGACTCAGATCAACGAAAACGCCAAGCAGCCCGGTTACTGGAACGTATTTCCCGAG
>CAZNVA010000238.1:0-1707 GCA_964576335.1 uncultured Thermotogae bacterium
TGACCAGTTCCTTCCAGTTCGTTTAACAGCAGGCGCCGGACTGCTGCCAGACCCTCCGGTTTTTCCTCGACCAGACCGTTGATGAAGCCATCTACGTCGAGATCGGTGTTCGCGTTCTCGGTTTCGAGCTGTTTCGTCCTGACGTACTCGTCCGCTTCCCGGTCCCAACGGAAGATGGTCCTGTGGTTCGCCTTGCCGGAAGCGTAAATTCGGTCAATTCTACGGATCCGCCGCGAGCCCCGGGTTTCCATCTTCATGGTGACTACGAGGTCGATCCGGCTGAAATCTTCCTCCGATAGACCAACGGGCCGGCGGGTTAGCTTCTTGCGGACCCCTTCCAGGCTTTCGGCGTGGAGGGTTGCAGCTATCCGTCGATCCCTGGCGGCTTTCAGGAAACGGGTGGCTTCTCTTCCCCATATGTAACCGTAGTAAGGTGCGTCGTTTAACTCGTGCGCCAGGTAGAGCGGGGAGTGGCCGCTCTTTGAGTCCGGCAACGGCGACCCGCGCTCGGCGGTTAAGATCTCGGTCCCCGGTGGAATCAGGTTGAGTAAAGCCCCCATGAGCGTCGTTTTACCCGTACCGGATGGCCCGGCTGCTCCCAGAAAAGAGTCACCCCGCCAGAGACGTTTGAGGAAGAACTTCAGCAGCTTCTCATCCAGGGTGCCGGCTTCCAGCAGGTCGACGACCGTGAGAAACCTGCCTCCGCGCTGGTTGAGTCGGCGAATTGCCGATAAGTTGGCTTCTTCAATATTTTTCAACGGTTTTTACCTCCGAACCCCTTTTTATAAACCTTAGCGCAGTTTGGTACCCTGTTTAAGGGTACTAACGAAATCTCTGAGGTCTTTCGGGCTTTTCCCGTCCGCTATTTTCTCAACTATGGCGGAGCCGACGATTGCTCCGTCGGCACCAGCTCTTACTACTTTATTGACTGCTTTGGGGCTGGAGAGGCCGAAACCAACGCAGACGGGTAGTTCGTCCGGTACTTCCGGGGAAGTTGATTCTATGGCTTTAGTAGTCAGATTTCCGACTTCTTCCTTTCCGCCGGTGGTGCCGGGCCGCGCTACCAGGTAGAGAAAACCGGATGCCGCCGCCGTTATTTTTCTTAGTCTGTTTGCGTCCGTAGATGGAGTAGCCAGGAACGGCGTTGCCACTGAATTTTCTCTTGCCCTTTCTCCGTAACTCTGCGCCTCGGAGACGGGCAGGTCGGGCAGGATCACTCCGTCTATTCCTAGGTCGCTGCACCTTTCCAGAAAACGGCTTTCTCCAAACTGCATTACCGGATTGTAATAGCTCATCAGCACCAGGGGTACTTCTACCGAGCGCCTGGCCCGTCGAGCCAGGTCGAACACGTCCTCGAGTTCTTTGGTACTGGCCAGAGCCCTGTTACCTGCGGCCTGAATGGTCGGCCCGTCCGCCACGGGGTCGGAGAAAGGTACCCCAAGCTCGATTACGTCGGCGCCGCCGTCCGCTATCGCTTTGACGTAATCCAGAAACCCGTTCGGATCGGGGTCTCCGGCCATCGTGTAAGCGATGAAAGCACCTCCATCCTCCTCTTTTGCCCGGTTTATAGCCCGTGTCAGTCGATTCATCCCAGCACCTCCATGACGGTTTCCAGGTCCTTGTCGCCCCGCCCGGAAAGCGTGATAACTAGAATCTCGTCGGGATTCATATCGGCAGCAATTTCTAACCCGGAATGAACCGCGTGGG
>CAZNVA010000239.1:0-1699 GCA_964576335.1 uncultured Thermotogae bacterium
ATCGCCGAGCCAAGCCCGCCAATCACGTTATGCTCCTCGGCAGTGATCGCAGCACCTGTTTTTTCGACCGAACTCAGCACCGTTTCCTCGTCCAGCGGTTTTACGGTCGAGACATTTATTACTTCGGCAGAGATTCCGCGTTCCTCTAGTAGTTCGGCGGCATCCAGAGAATTGGCCACCATCAAGCCCATTGCAAAGATCGTCACGTCTTCCCCTTCCTTTAGCACCTCGGCTTCACCGAGCTCGAAATCGCACTCCTCGTAAACTACCGGAAAAGCCGCTCGGGCCAGCCTGACGTAGACAGGACCGTCCATGTCCTTGCTAACCCGTTTTATTACTTCCCTTGTCTGCGTGGCATCAGCCGGGACGACGACCTTCATGTTGGGTAAAACCCGCATGTTGGAGACGTCCTCAATTATCTGGTGGGAAGCGCCGTCTTCCCCGACCGTGATCCCGGCGTGAGTTGCTACAATTCTGACCGGAGCTGACTGGTACGCAATCGTCTGTCTTATCTGTTCCCAGGGTTTGCCCGTGGCGAATACGGCAAAGGTGCTGGCAAAGGGCTTCTTACCCTCCATCGCCAGTCCGGCAGACATCCCCATCATGTTTGCTTCCGTGATTCCGACGTTGAAGAATCGATCGGGGTGCTCCTGGCCAAAGTACTTCGTCCTGGTTGAACCGGCTAAATCGGCTGTCAAAACGACAATATCGTCGTCCTCGCTACCGAGCTCGGGGAGAACTTCCCCGTAAGCATCCCGGATCTTCACCTTTTCATCTCTGTTCTCAACTAACTGTGACAATATAACCTCCTTCTAACTAATAAAAATAAGATCAATTTCCCGGCGAAAAATTCTCATCGTGCAAAGGATAAAGCCCATGGAACTCGTTTACCAACTTCTTGAAGAACCCGTAACCCTGCCTGTAAATTTCTACCTCATCCCTGACAGGTGTGAACTTCTTTCCGCTCTTTACCATCTCGCTGCTGGCCTCCGACAAACTATCGTAAATTCCCATGGTTTTATAAGCAAGCATCGCTTCACCTATCAAGGTGGTATCTTCGGTAAGAGTTTTTTCCACCGGTAATTCGGTTACGTCGGAGATGATTTGCGGCCACAGGTCCGAACTGGCCCCCGAGCCGCCAATTCTGATCCGGTCGAACTCTATTCCGTTTTCCGTCATCGCTTCCCGAACCAGGTTTAAGCTGTATCCAACCCCCTCGAGGAGGGACCTCACCATATGTTCCCTATCGTGATATTCCTTCAAACCAAAAAATGAACCGCTGGCCATGTTACCGATTCTCGGATCCCGCTCGCCGGTAAAAAACGGCAGGCTGAAAACCCCGTCGGAGCCCGGGCTTACGGCCGCAGCCCCGGCAATCAAATCTTCGTAACTTTTCTCGGGCTGAAAGTTGTCCCGAAACCAGCGCAGCCCGACGCCGGCGTTATTAATCGCACCCCCTATGGCCCATTTACCCGGAAATAAAGAGTATGTCTGCAGCCTCCGTTTTTCGGGGTCGTCCAGGACGGGCCGATCCGAATAGGTCCTGAGCATAGCGGTTGTCCCAAGGTTACAAACTCCATGCCTGCTCGCCACCCCTCCCAATCCCAGCACCATGGCTCCACCGTCGTATACACCCAAATTGATGGATAGGTCCTGACTCAAATTCATTTTTTCGGCGGCCTCGGGACGAAGCCCATCC
>CAZNVA010000240.1:0-1686 GCA_964576335.1 uncultured Thermotogae bacterium
TGGTGTTTAACGGCGAGGCCTCGCATAAACTTTACGGGGCCGAAAGTCACAAGGTCATATCAGAGCGGCCGGCTCCCGGTTTATTCAATACGCTGAAAATTCTCTGGACGATATATTCGACTTTTACCGCTGCCGTCTTCTTCGCCCTGTTTGCTGCGGGAGTTGGGTGGTACGATTCGCTGAACCACGCGCTGACAACTTTATCGACGGGTGGTTTCTCTCCACATGACGCGAGCATTGATTATTTCCGACAGGCCGGGTTCGAAAACTATCGCCTGATAGAATACACGATAATCGTCGGAATGACTCTTGGCGGGATAAGCTTTGTCGTTCACTACCGGGTCCTGAGAGGGAAGTTATCCGCTCTCTGGGATAGCATGGAGGTCAAGCTTTTCTGGAGAATCATCGCGGGATCTACGGGATTGGTACTGTTAAACCACCTTATGGTACACGGCTTTTCCGGGGTGACTGATTCCTTTAGGCACTCGCTGTTTCAAGTCGTTGCGCTTTTGACCACTACGGGGTTTGGAACTAAGGACATCGGTGCCAGTTTCTTTCCTGCAATGGCAAAGCAAATTTTTCTATTCCTGATGGTTATTGGTGGGATGGTAGGTTCTACTGGCGGAGGTTTGAAGGTATTTCGGCTTGGCGTCCTCTGGAAGACGGTTAAGCGTCAGGTTAGAAAGACCGTAAATCCGCCGAAGGCGGTGAGTCCGCTTCTGGTTGACGGTAAGATTGTTCCAGGGGAGGAAATCGGCAGAATCTCGGCACTTTTCTTTGCCTGGATTGTTTTTATCCTGGCCGGAGGCATGATCACTGCCTTCTTCTCAAACCTTTCGCCCATGGCGGCTCTGTCGGGAATGTTTTCGGCCCTGGGCAACATAGGACCCAGCTACATTCCCTTGAAAAGGTGGCCGGAACTGCACCCTGTGATCAAAGTAACTTATTCGATCGGAATGCTGGCGGGTAGACTAGAAATTCTTCCCGTGCTTTTGCTGTTTAGTAGAAAAGTCTGGAGGTAGATATGTATATTGTGGTAGCGGGAGCAGGTCTGGTTGGTAGGGGCCTGACCAAGCGACTGGTGAGGAATAAACACGACGTTGTGGTCGTGGATAGCGACGAGGATGTTTGTGACAGGGTTTACCGGGAGTACGGAGCTGTCTCGGTAAACGGTGATGCGACGGACGTTGAAGTGCTGGAGGAGGCCGGTCTTGAAAGGGCCGACGTATCGGTTGCCACGATGCGGCGTGATGCCGATAACCTTTCCTTCTCCCTTCTAGCTGATAACTTCGGCGTTTCGAGGATTTTCGCCCGAATGAGGAACGTCAAGTACGAGGATGCTTACCGGGCTGCGGGAGTAACCGACGTAATAAATATCGTTGATCTCTACCTGGACCAGTTTACGATGGAGATCGAACACCCAAAATTGCAGCGGGTGGCCACCCTTGGCGGCGGTGCGGCCTCGATAGTCATCGTTTCGGTGCCGGAGAATTCCAAAGGGTCGGGAGAGACGATAGCTGAGATAACTCAAGACAAAAATTTCCCACAGGATTGCGTTATTGCCGGAATATACAGAGAAGACGAGTTCATAATCCCCCGGGGAAAAAGAACGATTTTATCGGGAGACCGCGTATTTCTGGCTGCAGCCACCAACGACATAGAGGGTGCCGCCAGGTACCTCGGCGT
>CAZNVA010000241.1:0-1686 GCA_964576335.1 uncultured Thermotogae bacterium
CCTCATCGAGCTCCAGCCCCAGCTCGGCCAGAGGCACTTCCAGGAACAGCTTTGCCCCAAGAGAAGGAAACTCTGGGTAACTCGTTCCGGCGGCAAAACCAAAGCCGAAGGGTTGGTCCAGAGCCTCGGTCTCTTCCGTCCCCGTGGTATCCGGTTGACCGCCAAAGAGACCACCGGGTGCACCACCGCCGGACCCAACCCGTATACTGGGACCCTGCAAATCAACGACTACGTCTTCTTCTCCTTCGGTAGCGTAAAGCGTGGTTTGAAGGTTAAGCGTTTCCTGGCCCATTCCCGGCCTTGGAACCAGATAAATGTAGAAAGTACGCCAGTTCCCCGCCTGGCTATCGGTCACCGTGGTCTTGCCGTCCAGGTCGTCCAGCGTAATTCCCGCAGTGCTCAAACCATTGAGGTCAGTAACCGTTTCCAGCAGGTTTCCGTCGGAATCGTACAGTTCTAACTTTCGAAAATCACTACCGGTAGCGGTACCGGCATTCTTAACGACTATCGGATTTATCAGGAGATTCAGCCTGTTTTCGTCCCTGTCCATGATGTCGATCCGCTGACCTATCACTCCTTCTCTCCCACTGATCGGTGATCCTCCCATAGAGCCCCGCCTTGCTTCGACAATTTCCGGACCGTACGGGTAAATAGTCAGTGATTCCGGAGAAGTGTGTACCGGGCTCGGTGCGTTCGTGATTCCACCTTCGCTGCCCCGGAACTGCACGACCGGCTGAAAGCTCGTTCCCGTCTCGGCATCTTCACTGATCTCGTAGCGTATTTCGAATACGCCCCGACCTTCATCGGGGATTCTCCTTCCTTCCGGGGCAGTTAACCTCTGCCAGTCGCTGGTTAAACTCAGCCCGGAGGCCAGTTCCTCCAGTTGTCCGCCGGTATTTACCCTGTAAACTGCTACCTCTTCCACGCCGGAACTATCGAGCGTCCCTTCATTACGGAGACTTACTTTGTTGACCACGAAATCGTCCCTGTCCCCATCATTATCGGACAGAACCAGGCGCTGGGTGTAGGTTTCACCCCGGTTGATCACCCCGGAGCGCCAATCAGTTTTCTCTTCTATCGATTCAAGTCCCTGTACCACCACGCTCTGGACGCCGGTTTCCGGGACGCTGCTCCTTTGCCGGAAGGGATATCCGGACATTCCGTTGTTTTCCTTCGTTTCCAGCGCAATCCCGGTTCTTAATTCCATGCCCTGCACGGGTCCTTTAGCGGAAACCAACCCCTTAACCTGAATACTTACCTCACAACCGTCCTGACAGCGGCCGTCCCACCATCCACCCGGTTCGGTGGGAAAGGCTACTTCGGTGGTGGGACTACTTACCTTCCGGCTGATCGTCCTCTCTATCATTTTTTCGTCCTGCCTTATTCTAACTTCCAGGGTCAACTCGGTTATATCCTGACCCAGTACTACCGGGTTCTGAGCGCCACTTCGGTTACTTATCTTGATGAGGTCGACCTCAACTCCGGCAGCGTTGGTGTCTCTGTCGCGAAAAACAAAATCACCGATAACCGGGGTCGTCCCTGGCTGCAGAATATCGCTACGGGGAGACCTCCCCTGAATTTCTTCGAATCCGGCCCGCGGTATCTTATCCATACCCGGGTCCTCAACCCAGCTGGAACTGACGGACTCAACTGCTTCTCCGTTACCATCCAGGTAAACGTAGTGGA
>CAZNVA010000242.1:0-1680 GCA_964576335.1 uncultured Thermotogae bacterium
TGTCGGAAGCAGCAAAAAACCGATACCGGAAAAAAGAAAGCCAAGTCCGATTAGGTATTTTTCCTGCGTGATTTCAACTAGTTTGCCCGATTGCATGGCCAGTGCTATCGTGGCTACCGCCTGGACCGCAAGAAACAATCCAGTTAGGGCTTCTGACACGCCGAATTCGCTGGCCAAGTGCTGGGGGATAAAAGTGACTACCGTGTAAAGAAGAAAGAAAGAGAAAAAATTTAGCAGAAGTACGGATTGGACACCTCGCTCCTTGCCGGCCCGCTTTAAAGGTTCCATGTAATCCCGTAAAGAGATGCGGTCACTCTTATTCGGCCAGGGAAACCGGAAGAACATAACTGCCGCCAGAGGAATCGAAAGGGAGTAAAGCAGAAACGGCAGGCACCAGTTCAGGCTGGCCAGAGCACCTCCAATTATCGGGGCAAACATACCCCCTCCGGACCTGGTGCTGCTCAGACGACCCATTACGGCCGATTTCTCACTTCCGGAATATAGATCGCCAACTAGAATCAGGGCCATTGGCGCCATGCCGGCTATTCCGACGCCCTGTAGCGCCCGAGCACCAAGCAGGAGCGGAAACCCTGGTGCCAGTCCGGCCAGAATTCCGGCAACCCCGTTGAGGAGAAGTGCCGGGATCAGGACAAACCTTCGGCCGTACCTGTCGGTCAGGAAGCCCATTATCGGAAAAAATAGGGCAGTAGAAGCGGCGTACACCGTTATTACCAGACCGACGCTGCCACCACCGACACCGAAATGATCCGATATGGTTGGTAGAACCGGGCCGACGAGGGATCCCCCCATCATTCCAAGCAAACCAACCGACAGTATCATCGGTAAGGTGGTATTATCCGGTGAATTGGAACTTTCACCCATGGTAAGTAGCCTCTTTTGTCAATAGCTTTTTCGAATACCGGAACCAACTGGCAGCAAATATACCATCTTATCGAACCATAATGAGTATATCGCTGCCAGTTAATCCAGCTGGTTAACTATTTTTACCTGAAAACGGAAATTACCCTGAGGTCGTTCGGACTGAACTGTCACTGTTAAATTTCAACGGACCCTCAAAAAAGTAATTTACTCGTTGGATGACATGTAAGGACTTAGTCTGGCGGCCAGATTCATCAACGGCATGGATTGCAGCCAGATCTTGCCAGGGCCGGTAAGCGTGGCAAGGAATAGCCCTTCCCCGCCGAAGAACATGTTCTTAACGCCCTTAACTCTGGTGATATCCATGTCCACCGAGGTTTCGTAAAGCCCTATGTGACCCGGATCCACTTTCATTGTCTCTCCGCTCTTTAGCTCGCGTTCGACGATTTCACCGGATAGCTCGAAAAAAGCGTCTCCCGGTCCGGAGACCTGCTGCATGATAAATCCTTCACCGCCGAAGAGCCCGGCGCCAAATTTTTTCCGGAGGTGAATGTCGAGGTCAACGGAAGAAGCCGCACACATGAAAGCATCCCTCTGCGCGATGATACTTTCGTCGCCGGTCAAATCTTTGTGGACGATTTTACCCGGGAACTCCTGGGTAAAAGCTATTGATTCGCCGTCTTTTTGAGAAGAATACGTCGTCATGAACAGCGACTCCCCGGAGAACATGCGCTCCACCCCTTTCATCAACCCTCCGTGCGAATCAGTCTCCATTTCGACGTTCTCCGACATCCAGGCCAT
>CAZNVA010000243.1:0-1678 GCA_964576335.1 uncultured Thermotogae bacterium
TGCATAAACCGAAAAGTTTTTTATTGTTCAGGTAATTTGACCTTAACGTCTTGAAAAATCCCCCCGGCCTTAGCAGAATTAACGGTCCAGAATAACAGGTGTTCATAAGATGAGTCGAGATATAGCGGTAAAGTTTTACGAGATCAGCAAACAATTCGGAAACACGCTGGCAGTTGATGGAGCCGATTTCTCCATTTTTAGCGGGGAGTTTTTCGGACTGCTTGGCCCCAACGGTGCGGGCAAGACGACACTGATTAAGATGTTAATTGGCCTGGCTAATCCGACCAAAGGGACTGCCGAAGTCTTTGGCCACGACATTGCAAAAAACTACAGGGAAGCGCACCGTTCCGTCGGCTTTGCTCCCGCGGAGGCTAACCTGGACAGGGAGTTCAACATCTACGATAACCTGATCTTCCATGCCGGCTATAACGGCGTTCCCTCTCGGGAAAGGGGGGAACGAGCGGAGAAACAGCTCAAAACTTTCGACCTCTGGGACAAGCGGGACGACAAACCATACGAACTATCGACCGGTATGCGGAAGAAATTACTTTTTGCCCGGGCCATGATTTCCGAGCCACGGCTGGTAATTCTTGACGAACCAACTGCCGGTCTTGACCTGGAAACAAAGGAGAATATTCAGAAATACATAAGCAAAATCACCGACCAGGGAGTTACTATTTTATTTACCACCCACCAGATTGACGAAGCGGAGAGACTCTGCGACCGGGTTGCCATTATGAAGCAGGGACGGATAGTTGAAATCGGAAAACCGGAAAAACTGCTTGAAAAAGGACAGGGGGATCTGGTTCGTATTCGCCTGGAAGAAAAAATAGCGGGCCTGCCCGATAAACTCTCGAACAACGGTTATAGAGCCGAACTTTCCGGCGAAGGGGACGAGGTCAGGGCGGTGGTGGCCGATGGGCCGAAGTCGGCCGCCCGGATGATGGAGGTTCTACACGAAGCAGGAATCGAAACTCAATCCGTCCAGGTGGAGAAATCAACCCTGGAGGACCTCTTCCGAGAGCTGACTGCGTCCGAAGGAGGCTTGTATTAAGATTGTTTCTTAGTCTATTAAAACGGGAAGTATTTCGTTACATAAAAAACCCTCTCGTCACCATTGGTCCACCCATAGTAAGCCAGATACTCTACGTGCTCGTTTTCGGTCTCGTTCTGGGGACGCGAATCGGTAGCGTCTCCGGTTATTCCTACATTTCTTTTATGTTCCCCGGTCTCGTTATGATGGCACTGGTAACTAATTCCTTCATGAACCCCGGCTGGAGTCTTTACCAGGCGAGGCATTTCGACTGGATTGAGCCAATTCTTTCCAGCCCGATGAGCTCAACACAAATAGTCTCCGCTTACATTCTTGCCGGAGTGATCAGGGGTTTGCTCGTTTCGGCGATTCTGATCGTCCTGGCGCTTCTAATTCCCACCGTAGTCGTAATCAGCCACCCCGGGTTCGTGATCCTCTACCTGGTGATTGTTTCATTTCTCGGCTCTAGCCTCGGCACCCTGGTGGGCCTCTGGGCCGACAAATTCGACCACATGGCTTTAGCCCAATCCTTTGGGCTATTTCCGCTCGTATTCCTCGGGGGCGTGTTTTACTCCATTGAAATGGTCCAAGGGTTGACCGTCCTGGAGGTCCTGGTCAGGATAAACCCGGTAACCCACATGATTA
>CAZNVA010000244.1:0-1677 GCA_964576335.1 uncultured Thermotogae bacterium
TGCGGGGCAAATCTGAACGAGGAAGAGGACCACTCCTGCGAGGAAGAGGAAGAAGGTGAGGCAAAGGATCCACGGATGGAAAAACTGGCTGAGTTATTGTGAGCGAATCGGAGGTCATTCTGGGGATCGACCCGGGACTGGCAACGATTGGTTACGGCCTGATTAGAGCGGAGGGAACCCGGTCCTTTAGCCTTCTGGAAAACGGTGCAATCCGAACTTCCTCGGACGAGCCGGTCAATGCGCGACTGGAAAAGATTTACGAGGAAGTCGGAGAGCTGATTTCGGAATACGAACCGGAAACCGTGGCCATAGAGAAGATATTCCTGAGCAACAACCAGAAGACTGCAGTTCAGGTGGCTCAGGCCAGAGGGGTAATAGTGCTGGCTACGTCCGATTTAGACGTGGAAAGCTACTCCCCGCTGGAAATAAAGAAGACGATAACCGGCTACGGCAAGTCCAACAAGAAACAGGTCCAGACGATGGTACAGCGGCTCCTGGGGCTGAACGAACTCCCATCGCCGGCCGACGCGGCCGATGCCATCGCCGTATCCCTCTGCTGCGGCCTGGAAAACAAATCAGCGGTCAACCAGCAGTTGAAGGATTTAACCAACAGATGACACTGATACCGGAAGAACCCGAGGAAGATCGACTACTGATAGTTGACGGCCACGCGGTCATGTACCGCTCCTTCTACGCGATCCGCGGGCTGGCAACGAGCGACGGTTTTCCGACCAACGCGATTTACGGCTTTCTGCAATCGCTGGAAAGGGTCCTGGAGGAGTTTCCTTCGACCCACGTGGTGCTGGCGATGGACTCGAAGGGGAAGACCGTCAGGCACGAGGAGTTCGAGGAGTACAAGGCCAACCGCCCGGAGATGCCGGAAGAATTATCCCAGCAGATTCCGAAAATCGAGGAGATAGTCGCCGACCTCGGTTACAGGGTAATACGGGAGGAAGGCTACGAGGCGGACGACGTAATTGCCAAGGTGGTCGAGCTTTCGGAAGACCGAGATATCGATGTTTTAGTGCTAACCGGCGACAAGGACCTGGCCCAGCTGGTCGATGAGCGGGTCAAGCTGGTCGATACCACCGACAACAGCGAGCTGGAGGTCACCGGCCCGGAGGAAGTCGAGGAGAAGTTCGGCGTACCGCCCGAGGCCATCCGGGACTACCTCGCCCTGATCGGCGACACCTCGGACAACATCCCCGGCGTACCCCAGGTGGGAGAGGTCCGGGCCCAGAAGCTGCTCTCGGAGTACGGTTCGCTTGAGGGGGTCCTGGAAAACGCCGAGTCCGTTAGCGCGACCCGGGTCAGCAACAACCTGATGGAGCACGGCGACAAAGCGAGACGAGGGAAAGAGCTGGTCCGGTTGCGGACCGATTTCGACCTGGAATACGAGCTCGATGACCTCAAAGCCGGGGAACCGAATCTACCCCCGGTCCGCGAGAACTTCAAGGAGCTCGAACTCGCCTCCTTCCTCGAGGACCTGGATACCGGAGAGGCTGAGGGGTCCGGGGCAATCAACTGGGAACTGATAAACGGCCAGGAGGAGCTGACGGAACTGGTCGAACGGATCAGGGAGGAGGGTGAATTTGCCTTCGACGCCGAGACGGACTCGATAGACCCGCTGAAGGCGGAGCCAGTCGGTATCTCCCTCGCCCTGAACGCTGAATCCGG
>CAZNVA010000245.1:0-1672 GCA_964576335.1 uncultured Thermotogae bacterium
GTCCTAAATGCGGAGGCGAGATAGAGAAAGTAAAGGTCTCGGGCCGGAGCGCATACTTCTGCCCGAACTGCCAGCCGTCCCGAGAATAACCTTATAGCTTCGTGAATTTCCAGTTGAGGACGGGTTTAAGCCGAGATTAACCGAACGGTGACCTTCGGATTCGAAATCGACCAACTGAACTATAGGTAAATTTCGAACCGCCGCCTTATCTCTCTATCAACTTCTTTCGGCAACAAGTTCTCCGGGGAATTTTCCAGTATTTCTCTTGCTCGCTCTCGTGCCCTCTCCCTGGTATTCTTCGAGCCCCCCTCCCTCCAAGTTTGCACGTCCTCACGGTCAAAAACCCGGGGATGATAGAACTCCTCGGAGCGGGATTGTTTTATCGTGTGCCCTTCGGTCAGAAAGTTCTCGCCGGGACCGACGTTTTCGATTACCTCGAGCGCCAGACTCTCCTCGTCCACTTCTATACCCCTGAGCACCCGGGTCGCCATCCCTATTACGTCGTTATCGATCACGAACTTCTCGTAAGCGACGCTGAGCATTGATTCCATCATGCCGGCAGCGTGATGGATGTAATTACCGCCAGCCAGAGCTACCTGAAGTATATTGAAAGCAGCTTCGATCCCCGCCTGGGTGTCGGGAATCTTCGTGTCAGTTTCCCCGGCATCGGAATATATGGGAACGTCGAGAAAGTTCGCCAGCTGAACCGCCCCGACGTTCATCATGCCCGTCTCGGGGGCGCCAGCAAGGTAGGCCATATTCCTCATGTTTGCCGCGGCCGGTACCGGTCCGTAGAGCACGGGAGTTCCTTCGTTAAACATCTGAGACAGGGTCAGGCCAAACAGTTCCTCCGCATGGACCTGCACCAGAAGTCCGGCCAGGGAAGCCGGAGCCGTAGAACCGGTCACGGGGGCGGAAGAAAGGGCTACCGGGATTCCGTAATCCGTGACCTTTTCGAGTACCGCGGTCGTCTCGGCGTCCAGCCGCAACGGACTGACCATCCAGCTGGTTACAAACGAGATAAAGGGCCGCTCCAGCAACTTGTCTCTGCCTCCGGCAATTATCGCGGCCATTTCAACTATCTTCTCGACCTTATCCGGGTCGGTAGCTGGTGCCTGAACGTTTTTATAAGTTCCGGTCAGACTGGCATAGAAGCTGTTTAAACTCAGGTCCTCCTCAGGGACGTCCGTCGGCACGACGGGTGCCTGATAGAAGTGAACGTTCTCGAGCCCCTCGACCAGGCGGGCCAGTTTTGCCTGGTCCTCCAGTTCCGGCGACCTGGTTTCCTGGGAATCAAGGTCCAGGATATTTACCGCCTCTCCTCCCGTACCGAAGTGGACCTTTCTATCGCCGAGATCCAGATCGTAAGCCTCCTTTCTGCCATGGAGCACTATCTCCGAAGGTACGGCTTCCAGGTACTTTCTCACCAAATCCCCGGACAGCCTGACCCTGTTTTCTTCCCTGTCGACCTCGGCTCCTTTCTCGTGGAGTAAATTAAGGTACCGCTCCGAATCGACCTGGACCCCCACTTCGGCCAGGACTTTTAGCGCCGCACCGTGTATTCGTTCAACCTCTTCTTCGCTGAGGAGTTCCAGCTGACCTCCCTGCAAACCGGGGTATTTCATATTGCCTCCTTAAACGGAACAAATATAGCCCCAATAGCAAAAATATT
>CAZNVA010000246.1:0-1646 GCA_964576335.1 uncultured Thermotogae bacterium
GGTTCGTCGTACTGGCTCCTTACTTCACCCACCTCTTCTATCTTCAAATCGATCAACCTCCGTGCTTTGATAAAGGTTTCATCGGCTCAATCCACCGCGTACGCCCCTTCTCGTTTACCGCGACTTCCACGCCGTAGACCGGTTCAATTGTTTCTCGACTCAGTACTTCCGGGCCACCCCGGGCAAAGACCTCGCCCTCGTCCATGACCAGCAACTGGTCACAGTACTTCCCCGCCAGGTTGAGGTCGTGGAAACTAACAAGCGCCGATCGCTCGTCCGTCAGCCAGTCCCGAACGGTATTGAGGACTTCGAGCTGGTGGCGCAAATCCAAACTGGCCATCGGTTCGTCCAGCAACAGGAGGTCGGGCTCCTGGGCAAAGGCCCGCGCTATCAGGACCTTTCTAAACTGCCCCCCGCTCAGCTCCCTGACGTCCCGGGAAGCGAGGTCGGCCAGCCCCAGCTCCGTCAGGGTCTCCGACACGGTCATCAGGTCCTCGTCGGACGGCTTCCAGGAGCTGTGCGGGGACCTACCGGTCAAAACGGCATCAAATACTGTCGACGGGAAGGTCGGGCTCTCGGACTGGGGCACGTAGCCCACGGTCCGCGCGATTTCCCGCCGGCTCATGTCAGAAAGTTTCCGCCCCTGAACCGAGATGCTACCGCCATCGGGAACGACCAGATCATTCAAGCACTTCATCAGCGTTGTTTTACCCGAGCCGTTGGGTCCGACGAGACCGAGGGTCTCCCCGGCGTTCAGATCAAAGCTGACGCCGTTTAGGACCTTCTCATCTTCGTAGCTAAATTCGATCGCTTCTGCTTTTAAGGTTACCAATATTCCTTCCCCCTTATAACGAGATAAATGAACAGAGGCACTCCAAGGAAAGAGGTCAGTATGCCGACCGGCAGAACGATCGGGGCAACGACCGTCCGGGCCGCGGTATCCGAACCGAGCAACAGCAGGCTACCGACCAGACAGGAAGCGGGTATCAGGTAGCGTTCCTCGCCGCCGATAAACCGCCGGACTATGTGAGGCACCACCAGACCGACGAAACCGATTATTCCGACGAAGGAGACCATCAGGGCCGTTATCAGCCCGGAAAGAAGCGTCCCGATCAGGCGGAGCCGTTCCGGCTTTACCCCGAGGCTCTTCGCAGTTTCGTCCCCCGAACTCATCGCCCGGAACTGCCAGCCCCGGTAGACAAAATAAAGGGCAGCGGGAGCGACAAGCGCGGCTACGATACCGAGCTGGAACCAGCTCGTCCTCCCGACGTCCCCGAACGTCCAGAAGACTATTGAGGATAGCTCGGACGAGTCGGCAAAGTACTGCATCACGGTGTAGCCGGCGGTAAAGAGCGAGCCGAGAGCTATCCCGGTTAGAATGAGCGTGACCGGGGAAGAATTGCGGTACTTACCCAGGGCGACGATGATAAAAACCGTGAGCATCGACCAGCTAAAAGCGGATATTACCGTGATGTAAGGGTTGTTGAAGACGATCCCGCCATCGGCCCCGCCACTGGAACCGGCTCCGAGAACGACCACGGAAAACGCGGCCCCAAAGGCAGCGGCGTGAGAAATCCCGAGCGTATACGGCGAAGCGAGCGGGTTCCGGAGCAGGGACTGCAGCGCCGCTCCGGCGACCGCCAGGC
>CAZNVA010000247.1:0-1642 GCA_964576335.1 uncultured Thermotogae bacterium
GCAATCAAATCCGTGGAAATTGGACTGGGAAAGGAGGCTGGGGCAAGAAGGGGATCGAAGGTTCACGACGAGATCTACCATACGGAGGACGACGGATTCCAGCGACCGACCAACCGAGCCGGCGGCCTGGAAGGCGGCGTAACCAACGGCCAACCGGTCCTCGTCCGCGCGGCGATGAAACCGATTCCGACCCTGAGCACCCCGCTGCACTCAGTGAACCTGCGGGACGGAACCGAGGACGAGGCAGCCAAAGAACGGTCCGACGTCTGTGCCGTCCCTGCCGCTTCCATAGTGGGAGAAGCCGAACTAGCCAACAAAATTGCCGCCGGGTTTCTGGAAAAGTTCGCGGGGGACTCGTTCGCCGAGGTAAAAGAGAGTTACAAAAACCACCGCGAGAAAATTGAAAACTGGTTTCAAGAAGGAGGAGAAAATGAGCGAAAGTAACGTCTACCTGATCGGCTTCATGGGAGCAGGGAAGTCAACAGTGGCACCAAAACTTGCCGACAAGATGGATAGGGAGTGGATCGATACCGACGACCTCGTCGAGAAAAAAAAGGGCATGTCGATACCTGAAATATTCGAGTACTACGGCGAAAACAGATTCAGGGAAATCGAAAAGGACGTCATCAGGGAAGTCAGCAAGGAAAAAGGTAAGATCGTCGCAGTAGGGGGAGGCGCTCCCATGAAACAGGAAAACTGGGAAGCAATGCAATCATCCGGGGAGATCGTCTACCTGGAAGTCAGCCCGAAGGAGATAATGGAGCGGGTTGGGAACGACGGCGCCCGCCCCTTGCTGGCCGACTTAAAATACGAGGACAAAAAAAGAAAAGTCAAGCGCATGCTCAAAAAGCGACATCCCCGTTACAGCAAAGCCGATCACATAATTCTTTGCGACGGAACAGGCACGGAATCAGTGGTCGGGGAACTGGTTCCCAAACTGGACGGACACGATGGAAACGGTTGAAGTAGGTCTCGGTCAGGACAGCTATAGAATCACCGTAGAAGCCTCCGTTCTGGAGCGAACGGGAGAGGTAATTGAGGAAAGACTTGGTCCCGTAAGTGGAGCCGTAATCACTGACGCAAACGTGGACGAACTATACGGCGCGGAACTGCTCTCATCCCTGGAAAAGAACGGGCACGACTTCCTGAAGCTCGTCGTGGAACCGGGCGAGGCGAGCAAATCCCCCGAAGTTGCAGAAAACCTGTACGAAAAACTGGCCGAAACGGGACTAAACAGGGATTCGGTAATCGTGGCCTTTGGCGGCGGGGTGGTCGGAGATCTTGCCGGTTTCGTCGGTTCGACCTTCCTCAGGGGCCTGCGCGTCGTCCAGATTCCTACGACTTTACTCGCCCAGGTGGACAGCAGCGTCGGCGGGAAAACCGCGGTCAACCTGCCTCAGGGCAAGAACCTGGTCGGGAGTTTTCACCAGCCGGAGACGGTGATTATCGACCCGGAGGTCCTTTCCACGCTTTCTCCGGCGGATATCCGTTCCGGTCTGGGCGAGGTTCTGAAGTACGGCCTGATCCGTGATCGCTCCTTCTTCGATCGGGTCATCGAATCATCCGAAATATTTCGGGAAGCCGAAGATCACGAAGAACTGGAAGGGATAATTGCCCGCTGCTGCGAGGTCAAGGCCGAGGT
>CAZNVA010000248.1:0-1621 GCA_964576335.1 uncultured Thermotogae bacterium
GTGTTCTTCCGAATCACCGTGTGAGGAAGCTACTGCAGTAAGAGAAGTTGCTAAAAGTCCGACCGTCAATACGGCGATTAACGCAAGTACTATTCTTTTGTTGCTTAACATTTTTCACCCTCCTTTGGTTGGGGTTATAAAGGTAAATGACTAACCGACAAACTATTTTTCGTTTCCACCTCCTCTTTTCGTATTTTAACTCCTCATCAGTGTCGAAAATTCCTTCGGGTCGAGGAGCGATTTGTTGAAATAGTTGATAACCGCACCACGAGTGACGGAACGATCCTTGTCAAGCGGCTCCCGGATCTCGACCTTGTCCAGCCCCATCGTTTCCTTCAATCCGTCGGTAAATACTTCGAGTTCTTCCATCACCTGGCCGGTTATTTCGGGGAAAGCGTCCAGGTCAACGATGATGAGGGAAGGACTAAAGGCAAAAACCAGGTCCTTAATGTTTTGCTGTATGGCATCAACTACGGACTTCGGGACGGCAAAACCGTCACTATCGCTCAACTCGTCGTTGACGAAACTTTCGAGGCAATTGGTATTCCCGCATTTGGTTTCAGGAGTCCGGGAGTTGCCCGCGGAAGAGATCGACATGTGGCCGAACTCCCCGGCACTGCCTTCTCCGCCGAGAAACAGCTCCCCCCCTATCGCTATGCTGCCGCCGATTCGCACGGTCGGCTGGCGTTTACCGCTTAACCGCGCGGAAAAATAGAGGGCAACGTGACCGGGATCCTCTATCGGACCGAGCCTGTCCAGCTCCGAAAGGAGCTGAAGATCGACGTCGTTGCCGAAACTGGTCGGAAAACCGAGTTTATCTTCTAGCGGCCCCTTGAGCTCTATGTCCGACGGGCTTTCAAACCTGCTGAACGGGCGAAAGCTACCTTCCTGTACGACTCCGGAAGCGGCAATTCCCGCTCCAACTATTGAACTCTCGTCCAGGCCCTCGTGATAGATTAACCCCTGAAGCTCGTGGTTCAGCTTATCGGTCAGGTGAGGCACGGGCCTTTCCTGCAGGTCGTCCAGGTCGACGTAGGTACCCTTGCTGGCAATCTTCCGGCGTGACAGGTCGTAAAGAGCGATCCGCAGATCCGGTATCTCGAGGTCTACCCCGAGCCCGTAAATCGAAGTGTTGTTTAACCCGTAAGTGATTGGCTTTCTGCCGGTGGGAATATCTCTCCGCCCCTTCTCGTTTACCAGTTCCCGAGATATCAGCCCGGAAAGTGCTTTTGCCACGGTCGGCGTACTGAGATCGGTAGTCTCGGCAAGTTCCTTCTTGGTCAGCGGAGATTCGTAATAAAGCTCTTTGAAAACCCTTAACTGGTTCACGTATTTTCCCCGTCTCCTGTTGGTGAGGGATTCCTGTTGGTCTAACATAAGTTATTTAAATGCTTTTTAAAAGGGTAATCATAAACTGTATTTATTTCTCCCAATATTCTTCTAACGTCATTATAAAAAGAAATATAGTATTGTCAAGAAGTTAACAAATCTTCTTTAAATTATGACCTTACACCCTTGCCAACCGGCAAGCATCTCCTTTTGATCTCGCCGGTATTATCCCCCAATCGAGAACGGAGATGTTCTTTAACCCCGATAAGCCGGTAAGTGGAAAAGCTACTCT
>CAZNVA010000249.1:0-1621 GCA_964576335.1 uncultured Thermotogae bacterium
CGGAACCTTACGGATCAAAAAGCGGCTGGACCCGACCTCAGGTGAATACGAGCCTCATAGTTCACTCTAAAATTCTTCACCGGGCTGTTAACATGGAACTAGTCTCCAAAATTTCTTTTGGCCTTCTCAACGGTGCCGTCTGGGGGTCGGTCCTGGCACTGCTCAGCTCAGGCCTAAACGTGGTCTTCGGGCTCATGGGCACTGTCAACGTGGCGCATGGCTCCTTCTACATGATCGGCGCCTTCCTGTCCCTGCTCGTATTCGAAGGCCTGGGAAGTTTCTGGCCGTCGCTTGCAGTTGCGCCCGTAGCGGTCGGATTGCTTGGCGTACTATTTGGTGCCGTCATTCTGCCGGTTCGGGACAAATCCCTCGTAGCTGTGATGATAACTTTCGGGGGGATGCTGGCGCTGCAGGGTTCGGCCCTGATACTCTGGGGCGGCAGACCACGCAGGTTGCCCCTTCCCTTCAGCAAATCCTTTTCAGTCTTTGGTTCCGGCTACTCATACTACAGGCTACTCGTAGCTGTGATTTCCGGTCTCGTGTTGTTCTCCCTCTGGTTCCTGCTCCGGCGGTCGGACCTCGGTGTGCTTCTCCGGGCCGCTCGCGCGGACAGTCAGCTGAGCCAATCAATCGGGGTACCCGTCCAGATGGTTAACTTGATCGGCTTCGGGCTGGGAGGTGGGCTGGCCGGGTTAAGCGGAGCTCTCATGTCTCCGCTCGTCTCACTAACCCCGGATATGGGACTAAGAATTTTTGCCACGGTCTTCCTGATCGTCATCCTCGGGGGTCTCGGTCGAGTCTGGCGTGCCACCCTGGTGGCCTTCGTCTTTGCCACGACAAGAGGTCTGGCAACTGCTTTTCTCGATCCGACTAAGGGGCTGATCCTGACTTTTTCCATCGCCATTCTGGTTATCTTGCTCGACCCCGGAACCGGGAAGTGATTATCAGTGAACTGGAGTAGCCAAGCCCTAAAGTGGAAGTTGGCCGCTTTTTTGGTCCTATCGGCGTTTCTCGCGGCGTTACCGGTCTTTACTGGCAGGTTCCAGCTCGTTTTATTCACGGAAATCCTGATCTGGGGAACCTACGCGCTTTCCTTCGACCTGGTATTCGGTTACGCCGGATTGCTCAGCTTCGGGCAGTCGATATTCTTCGGACTTGGAGGGTACGCGGTACTTTACGGGTTAAAGCTGGGTTTCGGGCCGGGCCTTTCCCTGACGTTCGTCTTTCTCTTTGCCTGCATCGCCGGTCTGGTTATTGGAGTCGCCGCAGTCAGAGCGGAAGGATCCCGGTTTTTCCTGATCACGCTGGTTGGTTCCATCCTCTTCTACATCCTGGCAATCGATAACAGCTGGCTTACCGGCGGAACCGACGGTATGGTCGTGCCGGGAAAGTTCCTCGGTCTCGAACGCTACTATTACCTGGTCCTGGGGATAACGCTGATTCTCGTCACCCTGGTATGGCTCCTGGTGAATTCCCCTGTCGGCCTCGGTCTGAAAATGATCCGGGATAACAAGGAGCGGGCCAGACTGCTCGGCTATTCGGTGAAAAAGTTTCGAGTTCTGGCCTTTTCAATTGGTGCCGGAATCGCCGGGCTTGCCGGTGGCCTGTACGGGTACACCAC
>CAZNVA010000250.1:0-1605 GCA_964576335.1 uncultured Thermotogae bacterium
ATTAATTTTAAACCAGGAGCCAGCGAAAAACACCGGGGAGTACCTCCAGTTGCGGAAGGAGAGGTTATACCGTTTCCGGAAAGCACTGCCCCTGGGTGAATTATTCTCTGAAAACCTAACCCAAATTTCAATTACCCGTCCATCGCCCCGGCTGGCCGTTTAAAAATCGGCTGAATTACGTTATCCTGATACCAGATTAGCAGTTGATATATCAATAGATCCTGGAGGTCTTAACCACACCATGAAAACAGACATCGGTATAATCGGAATGGCTGTAATGGGGCAGAACCTGGCTTTGAACGTAGAATCCAAAGGTTACAGCGTATCCGTCTACAACAGAAGCGAGTCCAGAACCCGCGAGTTCGTCGAAGATAGAGCTCAGGACAGGGATATCGTTCCCAAGTACGACCTGGAAGGGCTCGTAAATTCGGTTGCCAGACCGAGAAAAATCCTTTTGATGATCAAGGCCGGGTCGCCCGTCGATAAAGTCATTTCGCAGCTGGTTCCGCTCCTCGACGAGGGCGACGTGATTCTGGATGGAGGCAACTCCAACTTCAAAGATACGGACAGACGAATCGAGGAAGTCAATTCCGAGGGAATCCTTTACCTGGGAACGGGCATCAGTGGCGGGGAATACGGAGCCAGGCACGGTCCGTCAATAATGCCGGGTGGAAACGAAGATGCCTACGAGATAGCCGGACCGGTTCTCGAGGACGCGGCGGCGCAGATAGAAGAAGGGCCCTGCTGTACCTATCTCGGACCTCGCTCGGCCGGGCACTACGTCAAGATGGTCCATAATGGAATCGAATACGGCGTTATGGAAGCCATCGCCGAGTCCTACTCGGTGATGAACAGAGGGATGGGTCTGGGCACCGAGGAAATGAGTTCGGTTTTCTCAAGCTGGAACCAGGATATGGAATCTTACCTGGTTGAGATCACTGCCGAAATACTCGAGCGCAAGGACCAGAAGACGGGGGAACCGCTAATCGACCAGATTCTCGACACGGCGGAACAAAAGGGCACGGGGAAGTGGACGGCTCAGAACGCTCTTGAGCTCGGCGTTCCCGTTCCCACCATAACCGCGGCGGTCGACGGTCGGTTCATCTCGTCCCGAAAGGAAGAAAGGGGCGAAAACTCGAAGGAACTGGATTCCGCAACGGCAACTGACCTTCCCGGCGGGAACTGGTTACAAAAGATCCGTTCCGCTCTGGAGCTTTCGATCTACAGCGCCTACGCTCAGGGGGTATACCTCTTAACCGTCGCTTCCGACGAATACGATTACGACCTGGAACTTCCCGAAATTGCGAGGATCTGGAAGGACGGCTGCATAATTAGGTCGAACGTCCTCGGGGAAATCCAGGACGGTTTGAACAACGAACCGAACAACCCGAATCTGCTCTTCGAGGAACCGTTCCTGTCAAAAGTCAAAGACAGGATGGAGCCCACAAAGGAGTTGCTCTCTGCCGGAAGAAAGGCCGGATTACCGCTACCCGCAATGAGCTCCTCGCTTGATTACCTGCTTGCTTTCGCCTCGGAGAACTTGCCGGCAAACATGATACAGGCCCAGCGGGATTACTTCGGAGCCCACACGTACCAGCGACGGGA
>CAZNVA010000251.1:0-1601 GCA_964576335.1 uncultured Thermotogae bacterium
CAGTCATAGAAGGGCTGGATACGGTGTGGGAGCTGGCCTGGGGACCGGACGGTAAACTATATATGACGGAGAGACGGGGTAACTTGCTGGCTTGGGACGGAAGCAGCGTTAAAAAGATAGCTGAACTGCCGGTCGTGGAACGGGGTGAGTCCGGGTTGATGGGTATGGCCCTAGATCCCCAGTTCGAGGAGAACGAGCTTGCTTATACCTGTTTTACCACGCGGACAGGTGACGGCCTCGAGAACGTAGTGGAGCGGTTTCGGCTGGGTGACGATGAAATTTCGGAAAGGAAAAGGATCCTGGACGGGATGAATGCTTCCTTCATCCACGATGGCTGCCGGCTCGGTTTCGGGCCCGAGGATAAGCTGCTGGTGACGATGGGCGACTCCTCCCGCGGTTCGCTGGCGCAGGACCCGGGCAGCTTGAATGGAAAAGTGCTCCGTATCGGTACGGATGGAGGGATCCCGGAGGATAACCCGTTCGGGGACAGTCCAGTTTACAGCCTCGGCCACAGAAACCCCCAGGGGCTCGACGTCAGGCCGGGAACGGACGAAATTTACGTCAGCGAGCACGGACCGGCGGCCAACGACGAGATCAACAGGATTCTGCCCGGCAGGAACTACGGCTGGCCCGAAGTTGGCGGAACGACCGCGACGGAGAAATACGAGCCCGCGCTCTGGGACTGGACACCGACCATCGCCCCGGCCGGAATTAGCTTTTTCGGACCGGAGACGCTTTACCTTGCCACGCTCAAGGAAAGCAGGTTGCATAAGCTCGTCCTGAATGAAACCGGCGAAATAATCGACGACGAGGTCGTACTGGAAGGGTACGGACGCCTCAGAGCAGTGACGACCGGACCGGACGGGGAGTGTCTTTACGTGAGTACGTCCAACCGGGATGGACGAGGCCGACCGCAAGAAGGAGACGATCGAGTTTTACGTTATTGCCCGGCATGACCCCATTTCCCTATTATAAACGGAGACCCCTCTTGTGCTGGTCTTTCTAAAAACCGCGATATGGGTTAGCCTTATTAAAATCGGTGGTGATTGAGCCTCATGATAGTTTCAGGAAAGGATAATATTGAAGATTTAGTCAACGGAGAAATCCAGGATCAACCAGCAGGGACTGATTTGACGGTTGGAAGGATTGAAAAATTTGCGGACAGCGGGAGGATCGATTTCGATAACTCTTCAAGGAAGATAGCGCAGGGCGAGGAAGTCAGTCCCGGGAAGCTGGACGGTGGCGAGGCCTACCGAGTTACCTACAACGAAAAGATCTCCGTGCCCTCGGACGCGATCGGCCTGGTATTTCCCAGGTCCTCAGTAATGCGTAATGGCTGTCACCTGGTCACGGCCGTGTGGGACCCCGGCTACGAAGGAAGGGGTCAGGGCCTGCTCCAGGTGTTAAATCCGGCAGGGGTAGTGCTGAAGGAGAACGCCAGAGTGGCACAGATTATATTTATTGAGATGGATCAGGAAGTGGAAGAGGGCTACCGCGGGGAATACCAGGGAGAGAATACCTAATCATCATTTCCCCAGGTTACTGAACTTTGATACGAACTCCTCGGTTTCGGAGGAATTTAACTCCTCCGCCGGCAGCTC
>CAZNVA010000252.1:0-1567 GCA_964576335.1 uncultured Thermotogae bacterium
GTGGAGGTATAAAATGAAAAACGTCAAGTTCGGGTTTACCGCGCTGATCGCAGTGGTCCTTATAGTCATCATATTCCAGAACCTCGAACCCGTATCCACTCGCCTGTTATTTGCCACAGTTAAGATGCCCAGAGCGGCGCTGCTCTTCCTCACGGCGGCAGCCGGTTTTGCTCTCGGGCTTTTTGCGCGCTTCACCTTCTTCAAGCGAAAGTGACCCGCCGCCGGAGACAGCTGTTTTCGGGCTCCGGCGGTTTCACCGCCATCCGGAATCAATTTAGGCCCTCTCAGCGAGACGATAGATGAAAAACCGGGAAAAGTTTTCCAGAGAGATCGAAGAACTGAAGGAAAAAATCAGCCGAGATGAACTGATTATGGTCCTCGGCGGAACTGACACCGGTAAGACGACTCTAACTCGAGGGTTACTGAAAACTCTGGGCGGGAAGGTCGTAGATACGGATCCCGGCCAGCCCGGACTCGGCCCGCCGGGCCTGATAACTTCCGGTACTTACGCGGAAGGCGTAAAGGATGCTTACTTCGTCGGTGACTTCACGCCACGAGGAAACCTGGTAGAGGTAATAACCGGGGTCGCAAAGGTAGAAAGAGGGGCCGGCCGGCCCTGTTTTGTGGATACGGACGGCTGGGTGGAAGGTGGTGCCGCAGGAGCCTACAAAGGTGAATTGATATCATTGCTGGAACCGGACCTGCTCGTACTTCTGGAAAGGGACGGTGAACTGGAAACCTTTGCCAGTTACTTACCCCCGGAAAAGGTGATACGATACGAAATTGGTCACGCGGGTGAAAAAACCCAGGGCGAAAGGGCGGCCAACAGGTTGAGAAAGTTAAAGTACTACTTCTCGCAGGGCAAAACCGCCAGTAAGAGCTGGAGCGATATCAGGTTTGCGGGGACGGCAATTGGTCGCGGGGAAGACGTCTCCGAGGAATCAGGGGCTGAGACGCAAAAAGGTGCTCCAGTTAAAGTCTGGAGATCGGGCAACCAGCTAACGGTTCTTTCCGGATCTCGCGAGGAGGCCCTGGCTCGGTTTGAGGCTAGTGATGAAATAACGAAGGTGGACCACCACCCAATTGAAGACCTATCTTACCGGTTCGTCGGTTGTTACCAGGGTAACAATTTTATCGGGATCGGAACCGTCACCGACGTAACGGAAGAGGGGGTCAAAATATTGACGACCGGCGCAGAATTCGACCTCGTTAAATTGGGGAAATTAAGGGTCCGGCCAAGCGGCAGAACCATAAGCTAGCAAGTTCAGAGTTTTAAAACCCTCCGAGATCTTTTCAAATAATCCGGCCTATATCCAGGTTCTCCTCGACGAGGTCGGCAACTCCTTCGTAAGGTGAATCGAGGGAGTCCACCGGCTCCGGTGGCTTCACTCCTTTCCGCCGGAACAGGTTTCTGACGAAGCTCCGTCTCGGGACCTCGTTTTCAAAGATCCCGTGCAGGTACGTCCCGAGAACGTTGCCTGTAGCGGCGCTATGGTCCCCGACTGGCCCAGGAACGTCCTCGAGCACGGTCGTCGACCCCATGTGGATCTCGTAACCACTAACCATT
>CAZNVA010000253.1:0-1560 GCA_964576335.1 uncultured Thermotogae bacterium
CAACCTTCCCTGTCGCTGGAAGCATCGCTTTACCTATATACCCGGCTGGCTTCAACTGATAGATCAGTGCCGGTCCGTCTATCCATCGGTTACGGTGAAATCTCTGGGATTCCTGATAAGAGGGTTTCAATTGGAGAAGGAGAAGCATTTCGAATCTCGGGATCAAATCTGGAAAGCATGGAGAAATACCAGCGGATAACCTTTGACGCCACGAAAGGCCTGGTGGGCAGTGCGCGGAAAGAGCTGATTAAAGGAACTCTGGATTTACTCTCGGCCCTCATGATGGATTTGACCCGTGCCCAGGCGGAGGTAATATGGTATAAACTTAGAGGGTATACTCAGGTGGAAATAGCCGAGGTGACGGACAGAAGCCAGCAAACCGTAAGCGAAATATCCATTGCCGGCCACTGGCGAAATCTTGAGAGCTGGCTTTTTGGATTCGAGAAAATGTTCAACGGACTTAATAGTACAGGTAAATAACCCCGTAAAATCAAATTACAGGTAATTGTGTGAGTCCAAAAATTCATAATTCCATGAAAAAGATAATTGCGGAAACCTCGAAGACGGCCGGGCTAATTTTGCTTGGTTTGATCCTTGCAGGACTCGTGGGCTGGATTCGGCGTCACGGGTTAATTGATTCACCCGGACAGTACTATACCTACGTCGTGGTCCTGACCGGCTGGTTGGTTATTACTTTTCCCGTTGGTGAACTCATAGGGCAATACCTAAAGCACAAAGAGCCGGCCGCTTACCGCGGTCCAGGCCTCGTTAAGGCCGGAAAAGTGATCGGTCGACTGGAGAGGACGATTATCCTGATCTTTTTCCTTGGTGGCTCCCTGGAAGGGGTTGCGTTTCTCGTGGTTGCTAAATCCATTTACCGGTTTGGCGATCTCCGTAAAGGAACCGGGGCTGGAGGTGGGAACGAAGAAGTGACCTTTTCGATATCCGAATACATAATACTGGGGAGCCTGCTGAGTATAACCGCTGCCTTGCTGGGAGGCCTAATCACTCAACTCGTTTTGAGAAGTTTTGGCTTACCACCGCTGTTTTAAGTTCTTCGAACTCCCCACACCTTTCCCCAAATCTCGAACTGATTTACCCGGGCGGAAGGTTAATCAGATCGTCTTTTCTTTGCTAAAGTTTATTGAAAAGAAGAAAACCGCCTTTTATACTGGACGAGTGAAAATATGGTAGAACCTTCCTTCATTCATAGAAAAGAGGAGTATCTCGACCGCGTCTCCAAGGGTGGCACGGACGTCCGATTGCTTGCCCGTCACAAATCCATGGAAGTGATGAAGCAGAAAATTGCTTCGGGGGCTTCTTTCTATCTTGATTCGGCCGAGGACTGGCAGGGTTTCGAGTTTATATACTTGCTTGAGGGGAGAATGGAGTATAAGAATTCTGATCCTCCGGTTGAGCTGGGGTCGGGCGATTACATCTCCCGGGTGGAGGTTCCGGAGGAATCCTGGTTCGAGACGAAAACGGACGTGACAGTGCTTTACACATCAAGCCAGCCAGCTTTTTTCCTTTTGAAACGTGAGATCGAAGATTATCTCCGAC
>CAZNVA010000254.1:0-1559 GCA_964576335.1 uncultured Thermotogae bacterium
TCTTTGGTCTTCATTATCTCGTATCCCTTTTCCACTTCGTCAAAGCTAAATCTATGTGTGGTCATGGCAGTAGGGTCGACCTTACCCTCGTCTATTAGCCTGAGCAGTCTTTCCAGCCTGACTCTTCCTCCCGGACATAAGGCCGTGTTTATGGTAATATCGGACATCCCGACACCCCAGCCATCCCGGGGAATCCTGACGAACTCGCCTTCTCCATGGTAACCGATGTTCGAAACCGTTCCGCCCGGACGGGTAACGTCGACGCAATCCTCGAAAGTTTTTGAGGAACCCAGTGCCTCTATCGAGGAGTCTACTCCCCTGCCGTCAGTAAGCTCCATTATCCGCTCGACGGGATCTACTTCCTGAAAATCTATTACCTCGTCGGCTCCATAACTCCGGGCCAGTTCGGCTCTTTTCGGGTTGGTTTCTACGGCGTATACCTTGGCAGCGCCCTTAAGAACTGCTCCTTTGGTAGCCATTAATCCGACCGGTCCCTGAGCAAATACTGCCACCGTGCCACCAAGCGGGATCTCTGCCTTTTCGGCGCCGGCAAAACCCGTACTGAGCATGTCCGTAACGTATACTGCTTCCTCGTCACTAACTCCTTCCGGTATCGGTGCCAGGTTACCGTCGGCGTCATTCACGTGGACGTATTCTGCAAAAGTTCCGTCCTTGACGTTGGCAAACATCCAGCCGCCGAGGGCTCCATGGCTCTGTGAGGGGTATCCTCTTTGAGAGGCGTCCGAAGACCAGTCCGGAGTTATCGCTCCGACCGCCACTCTGTCGCCGGGTTCGTATAGTTCTACTTCCTCGCCTACCGAATCAACGATACCGACTACTTCGTGTCCCAGAGTCAGATCTTCCTTTTCTCCGATTGCTCCACCGACGGTATGGACGTCCGAAGTACAGACGAGACCCTTTGTCGGTTTTAGTATCGCGTCGTTCGGCCCCGCTTCCGGCTTGTCCTTATCTATAACTCCAACTGACCCAATTTCCTTCATTACAAAAGCTTTCAAAGGTGCCCACCTCCGGGCTGATTGAGAATGTGTTCACTATTACAAAATTATACTACGGCATTAAAAGACCGATTGCAAACCCTTTTGAGAAAAATAAGATTTAGCCCTAAAACCTAATCTCTATTAGGGAAAGCGTGTAAAATAATCAGGTAACTAGCCATAATTATTCCAGCGATTCCGGTTTTCTGGCTTATGAGAAAGTCCTGGTTTGCGAAGGAGAAGATTAAAAAAAATAAGGGGTCAAGCTTACACGGGCTAACCTTCGACTAACTTTTTCAGACGATCGCTCCTGGTACCGTCGGGTAACATCCAGTCCGGATGGGGTTCACCGTTTTCTTCCATTTCGTACCTGCGACAGCTCTCCCAGTCGCCGTGGCAGTACTTCTCCCTCCACTTTTTATCCAGCTCTCCCTGCTCATAAAATTTCTTCATCGGGCAGACGGAACTCCACTTGCAGTCCCGTGCCAGAACCCCGAGCTTTTCGTAATCCTCGTGCATCTCTTCTTCCAGGGATTCGTCGTAGACAATGGCGGCCGGATGGCC
>CAZNVA010000255.1:0-1555 GCA_964576335.1 uncultured Thermotogae bacterium
ATGCCACGACTTCTAACTCTTCGCTAAAGGAACTGGTAGATCTCGGTGGGCCGGGAGGTGTCGGGATATCCAGCCTCTCCGCTCTGGCGGAGGACATACTGATGCCTTCCGCGCTGGCTTTGAGATCACTTGAGTCGGAGGCAGCCGAGGCCTCAAAGGGGATTACCAATTTGACGTCGTCCACACGGGTCCGAACCCAGTAACCATTACCGGTGGCCAGGGTTTTGGTCGATTTCTGAGCGTCGTGGACCACGTATTGCCCTTTCGCCAGGTCCCATTCCCAGACGAACCTGCTCATCCAGTGGGGAGCTTTTGGTCCGTCCGATTGCTCGGCCACTGTCATCGTTTCTCCGTCTTTACCCTGTTTTACACCGACGTCGCTCCAATCGTAATTAACCGGCAAGCCAACCTGGTGCCAGCCGCTGTTTTCGAGCACGATTTCTCCGGGGTTTTCACCGTTTCCGGAAACCTTGAAAGAGTTAGGTACCTCTCCGTCGTTTAGATAAATCCAGTACCCTTCCATGGCCTGTACGCTAATCAGCCCGTTTCCGGGAGCCAGGAACTTGCCGCCGTTTCCGTCGGCGGATGGCTCCCAGTGATATATATCGCTTTCGTTGCTCATACCGCGGAAGACGGATCCAGGGTCGCTGTCGCTGGGGGTCAGCGGGAAAGAAACCATGCTCCAGCCACCCTCGTTCACCTGGACCGAGGCGATTTGCTGTACCTCGACAGAGCTCGCGTTGCTTTCCTCAGTAACCGACTCGTTCCAGTTTCCTGCTTCGTTTTTGCCGAAAGCCGCATAATAATACGTGGCTCCAGGGTCCAGATCGCTGTCCGAATGAGTAACCGTATTTCCAGGTGAGGCCGAATCGTTTTCGTACACGAGTACACCGTCCTGGTGGTCCGCCGGATACTCCCCTGCTTTGCGCCTAACCACAACGCCGCTGAATTCCTCATCGGAAGGATTGGTCCAGGAGAGGGAGACCTCCCCCTTACCTTCGAGCTCTGCGGATAAGTCGGGGATAACCGGGGGCAGGGATTGTTCAACACTCATGGTTAACCTACCCGATCCGTAGACGTTGTCCTTGCCGCTCTTCCCCATGTCCACCGTTTCATCAACCAGCGCTGACTCGACTTCGGAAGGGGAGCTATCGGGGTTTTCGGAGAGAAGCAGAGCGGCAGCTCCGGCCACGTGGGGAGAAGAGGCGGAAGTACCGTAAAACGTCCCGTAACCGGAGGTCGTTACGCCGTCCGGAGCCATCAGGTCCGGCTTGGTTCTCGGTGCGGAAAACTTGCTGTCGTTGGTCGGACCCTGTGAGCTGAAGTATTCCTGTGGTCCGCTCGTCCAGCTGGATTCACCTATCGCCCCTACGGTCAGCACGTCAGGATCGTTCGCCGGATCCATTATGCTGCTTTCTTCGGTGTAGTACTCCATCGGGGGAGAACCGATACTCAAGTTGAGGAAGACTTCCAGATCCGGAGTGCTCGGGGCGTCTCTATTTACAACGGCGAAGCAGTATTGATCCTTCGTGGTAACTTGATAGCTCAGGAACTC
>CAZNVA010000256.1:0-1552 GCA_964576335.1 uncultured Thermotogae bacterium
GCGTTCGTATTCAGCCCGAATCTCCGGTATTTCGCTAATTATATCAAGCATAATTATTCCTCCGACAAGTCAGGTTACTTAATCAGGTACGGTTTTTCAATGGAATGCAGTTGTCCGGAGGGCTGGAATTGTTGAGAGAAAGTTCCTTTTTTTGCACAATTATCCTATATCGAGGGGTTTTTTAGGAGGGGTAAAGTGAGCCTTAACAAATTATTCCACCCAAAATCGGTTGCTGTAATTGGTGCAAGCAGGAAAGAAGGCCAGGTAGGTCGTGAGGTCCTGACCAATTTACTGGAAAGTTTCGAGGGTGAAGTTTATCCGGTAAACCCGAACGCCGAACGGATCGACGGCCTGAAGTGCTACGATAGCGTGACGGATATACCCGGAGACCTCGACCTGGCTGTGATTGCCGTGCCCGCGGGCCTGGTTCCCGACGTGCTCGCGGAGTGTTCGGAGTCCGGGATCAGGGACGCCATAGTTGTCAGTGGTGGGTTCAAGGAGATAGGTGAGGAAGGGGCCGAGCTCGAGAAGCAGCTTGCGGAAGTTGCCCGCAGGAACGACATGAACGTAATCGGTCCCAACGCCATTGGCGTGATTTCGACCGCTTCCAACCTCAACGCTTCGTTTGCTCAGGAAATGGCTCTCCCGGGCAATATTTCCTTCATGAGCCAGAGTGGTGCCTTCTGTACTGCCGTCCTGGACTGGGCCAACGAGTCCGGAATGGGTTTTAATCACTTCGTTTCCCTGGGAAATAAAGCCGTGCTGGACGAGGTCGACCTGATTCGGGAATGGAACAGGGACGAGAATACCGACGTAATTCTGGCCTATCTGGAAGGAATCGACCGCGGCTCCCAGTTCGTTCAGGTCGCGGAAGAGGTGACCAAGGATACACCAATGGTGGTAGTTAAGTCGGGTCGGACCGACGAAGGAGCGAGTGCAGCTGCCTCCCACACCGGAACCATAACGGGGAGTGACGATGCCTACGATGCCGCCTTTTCCCAGAGCGGCGTGATTCGGGCGGAGGACATAGAGGAGCTATTCGATTTTGGATCAATTCTGGCCCACCAGAAGCCGCCCAAAAACAAGAAAGTGGGGATACTGACCAATGCCGGTGGCCCCGGAGTGATGGCTACCGACGCGCTGGGGGAATACGGGCTGGAGCTGGCCGAACTGGAGGATACGACCCTGGAAAAGCTGGAAGGGGTGCTATCGTCGCTGGCTTCGAGAAAGAACCCGATAGACCTTACCGGTAAAGCGGACGAGGACGACTACCGTGAGGCTCTACAGTACATGATCGAAGACGACAACGTCGGGTCCGTGCTTGCCATGTCGGCGCCGGCTGCTATCTTCTCCTATCCAGAACTCACCGAAATAATATCTGATGCAAGAGCCAGGACGGAAAAGCCGATCGTCGGCTCGCTCATGGGCGGTCAGCTCGAACCGAAAGCCAGGGAAAGGCTGGAAGAAGCGGGCGTTCCCAATTATTTTGACCCTGCCCGGGCGGTCAGAGCACTCTCCGCTCTCGTCAAATATGGTGACATCCAGAAGAGGG
>CAZNVA010000257.1:0-1549 GCA_964576335.1 uncultured Thermotogae bacterium
CCTGGTCGTGCTTGGTACGGTTGGAGCCATGTCGCTGTACTCGTTTATCTTCTGAAGTAATTCCAGTTTAGAGAAAGGTGAGCTATCCATTCTTTACGCCATCCCTTCTGGAGGGCACTCAGCCCGGAACGACGAAAAAATAAACGGTAAAGTAGTGAAACGCGCCACCGCCGAGAACAAATAGGTGCCAGATTGCGTGGTTGTAGGGCAAGTCCTTCCACGCGTAGAAGACTATCCCCAGGGTGTAAACAAACCCCCCGGAAATCAGCAGGCTCAACCCCACCACACCCAGCTGGTTCAACAGTCCAGGAAGGGCAATTAGCGAAAGCCACCCCATGAGGACGTAAGTCGCAACCCCGAATTTTGGGAAGCGTTCGGAGGTGAGGACGTCGAATAGTATCCCAAATATCGCCAGGCCCCAGATCGTACCAAACAGGGACCACCCCAGCGAGCCGGAGAGGCTAATCAGGGCAAAAGGGGTGTAAGTGCCGGCTATCAAGAGGTATATCGAACCATGGTCGATGTACCGGAAGAAAGATTTCACTTTTCCGTCCTGCAGGGCATGATAAAGTGTGGATGAGATAAAGAGAACTATGGAGCTGGCACCGTAAAGCGAAAATCCCACGAACATCCAGACGTTTTCGGCCCTGGCCGCCCGCAGCAGGAGCATGATTAGGCCGGCAAGACTGGCGAGTATGCCCAGACCGTGGGTAATCGAGTTGATAAGCTCCCGGCGATTATTTTTTTGGGAAATTTTGCTGACTCCTCTGTAAATTAAAAAAGCCGCAGGTAACGAATTACCTGCGGCAAGTTTTTTGTTTTATGTAGTTAAAATCACGTAGTTATTTTAATTACGCAACCTCTACGTTCAATGCTTTGGGTCCCTTTTCGCCTTCTTCCAGGTCAAAAGTTACTTCCTGACCGTCACTTAAGGACTTGTAGCCCTCGCCGGCGATTTCGGAATAGTGTGCGAATGCGTCTTCTCCGTCTTCGCGTTCGATGAAGCCAAATCCTTTGTCATCGTCGAACCACTTGACTGTACCTTTGGACATAAATAAAACTCCTCCTTGTCTGCCTTGATTTGACTGTCCTGTCTGCCTCGAACAAGTCGAAGTTTTATCTTCAAGCCTGGAAGCATCGGGTGCAGCCTATACACTAAAGCTATCCATATTACTAATTACTAAGTACTAACTTCAGTTACTATATTGCAAACTAATTAAGTATAAAGATTATTTAGAAAAAAAGCAAGCCCTATAATTGATGGGATACTTGACCGGCTAGCTGGAATTTAAGATATCCTGACTTCTATCTCTCGGATCGAACCTCTATCGAGCTCCTTAAGCATTTCCGGGTCTTCCAAGAGTTCTCCGAAGACGGTTACCGGAGAGGCCGGTCTCGGTTCGGATCCCGTACTGCTCGGGGTCGGGCCGAAGAACACACAGAAAGCGTTGCTGGCTCCTATAGGTTGGCACGAATAGCTTCCATCGTCTTTCTGGCGGAGTCGTTTCCGACAAGGTCGATTTTAGCTGGGTCATTTACCCCCAGATCC
>CAZNVA010000258.1:0-1547 GCA_964576335.1 uncultured Thermotogae bacterium
TGAGTACGTCCAACCGGGATGGACGAGGCCGACCGCGGGAAGGCGACGATCGGGTTTTACGTTATTGCCCGGCGTAACCCCATTTTCCTGTTATAAACGGAAACCCTCTTGTTCTGGTCTTTCTAAAAACCGCGATATGGGTTAGGCTTATTAAAATCGGTGGTGATTGGTGGAATGATTATTTCACGAAGGGGTAGTATCGAGGAGCTGGTGGACGAAGAAATACAGGATCAACCCGCTGGAACGGACCTGACGGTGGCAAGGATAGAGAAGCTAACTGGTAGGGGTCGGATAGATTTCGACAACTCCAGGAGGGAAATAGCGCAGGGTGAAGAAGTCAGTCCCGGGAAACTGGACGGTGGCGAAGCTTATCGAGTTACCTACAACGAAAAGATCTCCGTACCCCCGGACGCGATCGGCCTGGTCTTTCCCAGGTCCTCGGTAATGCGCAATGGCTGTCACCTGGTCACGGCCGTGTGGGACCCCGGCTACGAAGGAAGGGGTCAGGGCCTGCTCCAGGTGTTAAATCCGGCAGGGGTAGTGCTGGAGGAGAACGCCAGAGTGGCCCAGATGATATTCCTTGAGATGGCTCAGGAAGTGAAAGAGGGCTACAGCGGGAAATACCAGGGAGAGAATACCTGAGTCTACCCTTTCCCCAGGTTGCTGAACTTCGATACGAAGTCCTCGGTTTCGGAGGAGTTTAATTCCTCCGCCGGCAGCTCGAGGAGTTCTTCTCCGGACCGATATAAAGTGAGTCCATCCGAGCTGGATTCGAGCTGCAGGTCCTCTACGTCGTGTTCCAGCCCGATACCTTTTTTTCGCAGGATTTTTTCCAAAAAGCCGGAGACGCGGTTTTCCAGGAAACCGTCGATTTTTTTCAGGATATAGCGAGTAAAGCCGCTGCTTCCCTCCATTTCACGCTTGATTTCCTGTCTCGCCTGGGTGATTTCCTCGTTCAAGCTCTTGCTGAGCTCGATCGCCAGACTATCCTCCGTGAGGATTAAAGCGAGTTCGTCGTTTTTTGTTTTTAACCTGCCTACTTCCTCGCGCCAGAGGAGTTCGTATATTTTTTCCTCGCCGATCCCTTCTAGCTCCCTGGTACCGAGATCCAGATACTTGAAGTTCTTTGAATCGGCCGAGTTCCTGCAGCTCGCGGAGACGATTATCTGACCCCCTTTGGCGTAATTCCCGAGTCGGGCAGCGAGGTTGACTGCGTGACCGAAGATATCCCCTTCTTCTTCGATCGTGTCTCCCCAGTTAAGGCCGATACCGGCGGTTATCGTGTCCTCCGGATTTGCCTCGTTATGCCGGGAAAGGGAGCGCTGCATACCGATTGAGGCCTCGAGGCCGTTGACCCGGGCGGGAAAAGTAGTTAACACTCCGTCTCCGTAAGTTTTTACGAGTTCCCCACCCTGGTCGCTAACCTGTTCCTCGACGATGCTCGTAAAGGTTTTTACCAGCCTGAAGGCCTCACGGTCTCCCTTTTGCGCGGTGAGTGAAGTGAAGTCACGGATATCGCTAAAAAGAACTGTCCTTTTTGCTTCACT
>CAZNVA010000259.1:0-1532 GCA_964576335.1 uncultured Thermotogae bacterium
AGACCGTCCGGGTAGTCGAAGTCTCCAGCAAAAACCGGTTTACCATTTACTAGTGCCTTACCGTCCACTTTGTGAAGGCTCCGATTGACTACGTCAAAACCGGATTCTTTTTCGCTGTTTGCAACCATTAATAATCCCCCAGTTGTTCTGCAGTTTCTTTTATCGCTTCGATCTGTTTCACGTAGCCGGTACAGCGGCAAAGATTTCCGTCCAGAGCGGCTTTGATTTCTGCTTCTGTCGGATTCGAGTTGGAGCTTAAAAGTGAATAAGCGCTGACCAGCACCCCTGGAATGCAGAAACCGCACTGCACTGCACCTTTATCCAGAAAGTTTTCCCTGAGGCTTTCGGCAAGCTCGTCGTTTAGCCCCTCGACCGTTTTGATTTCCGCACCCTGAACCTGAGCGGCAAATAGAGTGCATGACGTCATTGCCCTGCCGTCGACGAGAACCATGCAAGCACCACAGTCCCCGGTTTTACACCCCTCCTTAACGCTTTTGAAGCCGTTGCGCCTCAGTACGTCCAGTAGTACCTCTCCGGGCTCTACCTCCAGCGACAGTTCTTCTCCGTTTATGGTAGCTTCGAGATTCATGTTGAAACCTCTTGGTAAATCCCTTTTATTGCGTCGGTCGTCATTTTCTCGACCAGCGTTTCCCTGTACTCGCTGCTAATTTTTTTGTCGTCGCCGAGTTCAAAGGTTTTGGAAGCCATGTTTCCGGCTTTTCTGGCGATTTTCGGTTCCAGTTCTTCACCGACCAGCTCTTCTTCAACTTCTTTGGCCCGCTCGGCGAGCATCGGTCTTGCACCTGCCGCCAACCTCGCCTCAACTATTTCTCCCTGGTTATGAGTTATCCTGCAGGCAAGGTTGAGTGCTGACACGTCGAATTCGGACCTGTTAAACTTGCTGAAACTGGCCGCAGTTCTTGCTTCGTTTTCCAGGTCGATACTAATTTTTTCTATTACGGACTCGTTCAGTTCCGACCTGAAGTCGGGTTCGTAGAGCCTCGAGATATCCCGGGATTTTCTGTTTTCGTCATGGTAGTAAGTAACTTCCGTATCAAGTACTGACATGATGGTGACGACGTCCGACCAGGGAAACGGGTGAACGAGGGAACCACCGAGAGTTCCGGCGTTTCTGATCGGGTAACTCCCCACTTCCTCTAGGCTTTCTGAAAGGAAGCCACTTAATACCGATTTAATCCCGCTATGTTCTACCACCCGCTGAATACTGGTTGTAGCCCCGATATTTATTCTTCCCGCCCCTCGATTTAATTTGAGTTCGTCCAGACCGAGCCCACCCACGTCAATTAATTCGACCGGGCGCTTCGAGTCGGAAAGGGCCAGCGCGGTACCGCCTGCGATAAAAAACGACCGGCTCTCCCGATCGTGAAGCGAAATAGCCTCGTCGAGAGAGCCGGGATAATGATAATCATTTACGTTCTTTAGCATTTAAAGCTATCCTTATTCCTTCGGTTCGCCAGGCCAGGGACCTTTGACAATCGGGTGTGCCCACTGAATCTGCCAGAGTTCGTCGT
>CAZNVA010000260.1:0-1500 GCA_964576335.1 uncultured Thermotogae bacterium
CTGGTGGACGTAGAGGACGGTAACAGCCGGGTCGAAATCCGGCTGGGTAAGTAAACTACCTTTGTAGTCGAAGTTTAACCAAAAAATTGTAGTTTTTATTCAGTACACCTCCGGTAGCTCTCCGTTGACGCTGCCGGAACCAACCAAAAACCATGGGAGCACGACATGTTAGAAACTCTGAAAAACTCCGACTTTTTAAAACTCTGGCTGGGGCAGCTGGTATCAAGAATCGGGGATGGAATTCACGAGATCGCTCTTGCCTGGCTGGTTCTGGAACTAACCGGTTCCGCACTATCTATGGGGGCAATTCTTGCGGTAAGCATTATACCCAACCTTTTATTCGGTCTGCCGGCCGGCGTCATCGTCGACAGGTTTAACCGAAAACGGATCATGCTTCTTTCCGATCTGAGTAGAACCATTATAGTTCTGGTCATACCAGTTGCCTATACGCTGGGCTTTCTCCAAATCTGGATGATCTTCCTGGCGGCCTTTCTGACGAGTACCGCCGAGGCCTTCGCCGGTCCGGCCCGCCTCTCCAGCATACCGAACCTGGTGGAAGAGGAAAACCTGGATCCGGCCAACTCGCTGATTCAGATTACTAGATCCGTTTCTTCGCTGTTCGGACTTTCCCTGGGAGGAGCGGTCGTCGCCACAATAGGGCCCGCTAACTCTTTCTTCCTGGACTCCGCCTCGTTTTTCCTGGCGACCGTCTTTATTTCCCTGATAAACTATGGGCCAGTTGCGCGGGAAGAAATCGATAACATTTATAGTGATATAGCAGTAAAAATCAAAGGCGGGCTTCGTTACGTAATGAACGACCCTTTCATCAAACAACTGATCGTAATTGCAGCGGGTTTAAACTTCGTCATGGCACCTATAAACGTTATACTTCCGTTTTTCATTAAGGAGGTTCTCGGTCTTACTGCGATCGTATACGGAACCATGATGGCCTCACTTTCCGTCGGTACATTTGCCGGAAGCATGATAATAGGTAACGTAGCGGTCCACCGGGGCAAGAGTCTGGGTTCGGGAATACTTGGTATCGGCGCCTCTCTCGTGGCTTTTTCAGTTGTCTTCATGGTCAGCCAGAACTTTTTACTTCCGACACTTATAATGGTAGCGATATTGAGCATAACCCTGATCGGAGTCGGGGCCGGAAGTTCTTTCACCAACGTGCCGATCATTACCCTTCTCCAGAAAACCACGGAGGATAGCAAGCGGGGCAGGGTTATGAGCTTCGTCAACATGGGTGCAATGGCAGCAATGCCGATAGCTTACGGGGTTACCGGTTATCTGCTCGAACAGCTGGGAGCAATACCATTGATTCTGGCCATCGGGTCGCTCACTTTAATCGGATCGTCCGCGTGTTTCCGTTCCCGAGCAATCATGGCGGCGAGCTGAGTGGAAATCGGTTCGGTTCTTTAAGATCAATTACTCCGGCATCACTCCGTATCTCTAGTTGATAGAACCAACCGCCCCGGCACGGGGACCGGGGCTACT